>NZ_JBFUHL010000044.1:0-45031 GCF_056402415.1 Paenibacillus sp. P4_A9 | reverse complement strand
GGGTAGCTATGTACGGAGGGGATAAGCGCTGAAAGCATCTAAGCGCGAAGCCCCCCTCAAGATGAGATTTCCCAGTATGTAAGACCCCTTGTAGACGACGAGGTTGATAGGTTCGAGGTGGAAGTGCGGCAACGTATGCAGCTGACGAATACTAATCGGTCGAGGGCTTAACCAAAATTCCTAAGAGTATTACTTTACGTTGAAGTTTCGTATCTAGTTTTCAAGGCGCAAACAAACGCTTTGACTGTTTGGTGATGATGGCGGAGGGGACCCACGCGTTCCCATCTCGAACACGACCGTTAAGCCCTCCAGCGTCGATGGTACTTGAACCGCAGGGTTCTGGGAGAGTAGAACGTTGCCAAGCAGTTACCTTATGTAGAGGTCTTTCGACGTAGTCAAAAGTCTCTCTTATACGGGTACTTAAATCTATGACGCGGGGTGGAGCAGCCCGGTAGCTCGTCGGGCTCATAACCCGAAGGCCGCAGGTTCAAATCCTGCCCCCGCAACCAATGATGCGAGTCATTAGCTCAGTTGGTAGAGCACCTGACTTTTAATCAGGGTGTCGTAGGTTCGAATCCTACATGACTCACCATTTGCCTTATTTAACAGCATGCGCGTATGGCGGAATTGGCAGACGCACTAGACTTAGGATCTAGCGGGTGACCGTGGGGGTTCAAGTCCCTCTACGCGCATCAAACATCCCCAAGTCGTAACTTACGGCTTGGGGATCCCTATGCGGAAGTGGCTCAGCGGTAGAGCATCGCCTTGCCAAGGCGAGGGTCGCGGGTTCGATCCCCGTCTTCCGCTCCATTTTAGTAAGCGCCCTTAGCTCAGCTGGATAGAGTATTTGACTACGAATCAAAAGGTCGGGAGTTCGAATCTCTCAGGGCGCGCCATTTTTTATCACAATTGTTTCGGGATGTAGCTCAGCTTGGTAGAGCACCTGCTTTGGGAGCAGGGGGTCGCATGTTCAAATCGTGTCATCCCGATCAAGTAAGAAAGCATAGATTGTCAGCTTCATGCTGATAGATTCTATGCTTTTTTCGTTTGTCTACATTTACGATGAACTGGGCTTCAAGTTTCCATTGGTGTATAGTAGACAGGGAGGAGGGTTACAACATGGAATTACGCTGGAGAAGGAATCTATTTATATTATGGATTGGGGCATTCTTTTGCGCGATGGCGTATACACTCTCGATCCCGTTTATCCCAATATTTTTACAAGAAGACTTGGGCATACATAGTGGTTTGGAGGCTTGGTCGGGGATCACGTTTTCTGTGAGCTTTCTGGCGAGCGCGTTAATCGCACCTTACTGGGGTTCTCTAGCTGACAAATATGGCAGAAAACCGATGCTGCTTCGCTCAGGGCTGAGCTTAAGTGCTGTTTATTTTCTTAACTATTTCGTGAATGATCCCTATACATTTATTGTTGTCCGTGTTCTGCAGGGACTTATGGCGGGCTATATCCCCGCATCGATGGCTTTAGTCAGTACGAATACACCAGAGAAGCACGTTGGTTATGCATTGAGTGTCATGTCAACGGCGACGGCAGCGGGAAGCATTTTAGGACCATTGTTTGGCGGTATGCTCAGTCATTGGGTAGGTACAAGAGAATGTTTCTTAGCCTCAGGTTTTGTTGTACTGATTTCTGCCGTAATTGCGGTAGTTGGTGTGAAGGAAGTTCATCAGAAGAAAGCTGGCAAGCGACCAAGTGTTTTGCAGGACATTAAGCAAGCAACAGCCAATAAGCGATTATTATCTATTTTTGGATTAACCGTATTGGTGGCGACCTCGGTGATGATTTTAGAGCCGCTGCTGACAATATATGTTGTTCAAATTGGCGGCAGCGCCAAGGGGGCATCACTGAGCTCAGGTATTATCTTCTCGGCTGTCGGTGTAGCGACCGTTATCATGGGCTCGAGATGGGGCATTATTGGGCAACGTATAGGATACGATAAAACGCTGTTAATTGGCTTAATTGGCGGCGGTATTGGGAATCTGCTGCAATTAACTACACACAATCTTATCGCTTTCGGTGTGCTTCGTTTCAGTTATGGGTTATTTTTTGCTGCGGTCTATCCGGCACTGAGTGCGCTTATTGTGAAAAGTTCAGATGCTGATTTTCGGGGCCGTGCCATGAGTTTAAATCAAACATCGAGTCAATTGGGGATGATGATCGGTCCTTTAATTGGCGGATTCCTAGGCGGCCTAGTTGGGATTCATTCTGTTTTTTTGCTAACGGGGTGCTCGCTGCTCCTTGCAGCTGTATGGTTGCAGGTCAATCTTAGGAAGCAAATGAAACAGATATCGGCAGACTGAGGTTTCAATGGGAATAGATTGGTCAATAAAGGAGAATACAATCTCGCATACAGAAGGAGCAAATCGAAGATGTTGAAGAGAACATTAGGCCGCTTGAATAAGGAAACCTCTGTTGTGATGTTTGGTGCAGCTAGCCTCGGTCAGGTAACACAGGAAGAGGCAGATGCTTCGATCGCCTTCGCGTTGGCACATGGGGTAGATCATTTCGATACAGCGGCGAGCTATGGAGACGCAGAGATACGGATGGGCCCAACGATTAGCCGGGTGCGGAATGATATCTTTTTAGCAACCAAAACAGGGCAAAGAACGAAAAAAGAAGCAAAGGAAGAGATATATCGCTCCTTGGAACGGATGAAGGTGGATTCAGTCGACCTACTCCAGCTGCATGCGGTGGGGTCGATGGCGGAATTAGATCGCTGCACAGCAAAGGGCGGTGCGTTGGAAGCGGCATTAGAAGCGCAAAGCGAAGGCATTGTGAAAGAGATCGGGATCACAGGTCATGGGCATGAGGCGCCTGCTGTACATTTGGAAGCCTTGCGCAGGTTCCCATTCGCTACGATCCTTTTTCCACTGAATTACTATATGTACGGATTGCCAGAATATCGAGAGGCCGTAGATGCCCTGATGGAGGAAGCGAACAAGCAGCAGACTGCGATTCGGGTGATCAAAGCCATTGCGAAGGCTCCTTGGATAGAAGGGGCAGAGCGTCCATATGCTACGTGGTATGAGCCTTTTGACCAGCAGGAGATTATCGATGCTTGTGTGCATTTCGTACTATCGTTCCCAAGTGTATGCGGATTCGCTAGCGCGGGCGATGTGCATTTATTCCCGAAAATCGTGGATGCCGTGGAGCGCTATGGCACGATGAACAAGGATGAAGTAGAGCGGATACTGAGCGGGATTAGCGGGTACACGAGTGTTTTTGGAGCTCCGACGTCGATCGCTTAATGTGAAAAGCCTTCACCCTATGAATTGTGGGTTGAAGGCTTTTTTGTGTCTTCTTGGACGTATACGACACTTATTGGAGGTGTCATACGAATAGCTATGAGGCATGGGTAGGAGGCATGGAACATGTTTAAGTTTAAGTTTAAGGCAATACCTCGGCGATTTTGGCAAGCTTGTGTTGGCGTAGTCCTAGTCGGAAGTGTAAGCATGGCATTTATGAGCTATTTTTACATAAAAGGACTTGATGTGTCGCTGTTGAATCAGCCGCTTCCAGAGGCATCCATCGTGCTCGATAAGAATGGCCAAGTAGCGTCCCAGCTGTCCGCGTCAAAGATCGATGCTGTGGCCTTTAAGGAAATTCCACAGGTGCTCGTAGATGCGATTGTCGCGGTGGAGGATAGACGGTTCTTTGAGCATAAGGGGGTAGACGTGAAGTCGATCTTCCGCGCTGTTGCCCGTGATGTGCTCAAAGGCAGCTATTCCGAGGGAGCCAGTACGATTACTCAGCAGTTAGCACGTAATCTCTTTCTTACTGCGGATAAAACGGTAGGTCGTAAATTACGCGAAGCTGCTTATGCCATCAAAATAGAGACCAATTACAGTAAGGATGACATTCTGGAAATGTATCTGAACAAGATTTATTTCGGAGAAGGCAGTTGGGGTGTGCAGGGGGCTGCGAAGACGTATTTTAATAAAAATGTGACAGACCTCACTCTGGCTGAAGCAGCGGTGTTAGCGGCCTTGCCTAAAGCACCAAGTCATTACTCTCCTTTTCAAAATGAAGATCAGGCGCTGGAGAGAAGGAATACGGTCCTAAAGCTGATGCAGAAGGAAGGTAAAATATCTGGGCAGGAATATGAGAAAGCAGCTGCTTCAGCACTTGGAGCCATGAAGTCGGTCAATATGAGTGAGGCAAAAGGGAGATATCGCGCGTATGTGGATGCCGTTATCGAGGAGGCGGTAACCCTCTACGGGTTTACAGAAGAACAATTGCTAACTGGCGGCTTGCGTATCACCACAGAGCTTGATCCTGCGGTTCAAAAAGCAGTCACAGATGTGTATAACACTGAAAGTCTGTTTCCAGCAAGTAAGCCAGATCAGCTTATTCAAAGCGGAGCTGCTGTTGTCGATCAGAAAACAGGCGGAGTTAGAGCGCTAGCCGGTGGACGCGGTGAAGGGGTATTTCGAGGCTTCAGCCGTGCGACCCAGTTAAAAAGACAGCCAGGATCAGCATTTAAACCTGTCGCTGTTTATGGACCTGCTCTGGAAATAGGCTACAAGCCTTCAACTATGCTGTTTGATGGACCGCTGAATATCGAAGGCTATCAGCCGCAGGATTGGGATCACCAGTCAAGGGGACAGGTATCGATGCAAGAGGCCATCACTTCATCCTGGAATATACCTGCGGTCTGGCTTTTACATGAGATTGGCATCGATAATGGCTTGAAGTTTGCGAAGTCACTGGGTATAGGCTTACCCGCACAAGATCGGCAGCTGGGTATCGCGCTTGGCGGGCTTTCAGAGGGGGTATCTCCGTTGCAGATGGCGCAAGCCTTTAGTGCTTTTGCAGCTAAGGGAGTCTTGAACCCAGCGCATCTGATCTCTAAGATCGAGACTAAAGACGGGCATCTTCTTGTTCAGACGAAAGGGAAGGGGCTGTCCGTAATGCGAGCTGATACGGCTAATGCCATGACAGCGATGCTTCAAACTGCAGTAGCACAAGGTACTGGGAAGAATGCGGCCATGAACCGCCCCGTAGCAGGGAAATCGGGCACAACGCAGCTGCCGGGGACGAAGGAATTTGAGGGAATTGGCAGCGGAAGTGCCAAGGATGCTTGGTTCGTCGGCTACACGCCGGAGTTGACGGCTGCGGTATGGGTCGGCTATGACCGAACGGATGCGAATCATTATTTAACAACCTCTGGCGGGGCAGTGCCCGCCGTATTATTCCGTGAAATACTGAGTCGTGCATTAGCTCAAACACCTGTTGTTCCTTTTGACATTCCGATGAGTGTATTAGAGAAGCCTCAAAAGGAAAGTACGACTGGTCAGTCTCATTCGGATGAATCATCTGAGAAGGCAGACAAGGAGCTTCGTAAGCAAGCGGAGCAAGGACATGGACATGGTAAAGGGAAGCAGAAATAAATAAGGAAGCCCTCGAAATCCGATAAGGATGACGAGGGCTTTGTTTTGCTTCTTGAATTAGTCGCGTCTGCTGTTTTCGTGCTTTTTCTCACTTTTATCATTGTCTTTATCATTATCTTTGTTTCTATTTTCGTTTTTATCCTTGCTTTTTTCTATATTTTTATCTCTGTCTTTATTGATCTCGCTGTTTTTATCTTTGTCTTGATCTTTGTCATTTTCTTTTTGAGGTTCTCTTCGATCATCTTTTTTATCTTCATCGTCGTCATGATCCTTTGAATGCATGTTTAGATGAACATTCAATTTAGCAGCATCGAGGTTGTACTGTTTTGCGAGCTGCTGACCAAGTAGTTTCTTAGCATCAGGGGAGCTTAAGTCAAGAGAACCGAGCAGGTTAGCGATCCAAGCCTGGGCTTGAGCTCCTGTTAGATGAATCGTGCCGGCATGAGGGGACTGGATTCTTAAATCAAACTCAGACCCTTGCGATCCCTTGGTCATCAGTTTGATATGCAGGTTAAAATGTTGCCCATCTACGCTTACATCCATATCCGCCAAGTCAGCTCGACCACCTGATAGGTTCGCTTCTGGCGCACTGTCCTTCATCTTCGTAGGAGAAGAGGTAGGCCCAACAGGTGAGCTAGGAGCTTCCTTGACAGGAACAGGTGAAGGCAACTCACTTGGAACGGGGGTCACAGACGGCTCTGCTCCTGAAGCGATTGGAGTTTCTGCGGAGCCTTTCACATAAGCTGCCTGTTTTTTGTTATTCAGAATGACTTCAATCTCATTCCCAATCCGTAAATCGCTCAACTGAGCCTTCTCGTCATTGAGGTAAACCCAGACGGATGAAGCTAAGGGAACGGTCTTATCACCAGCATCCGTATGTAAAGTAATCGTATCCGCCGTCATGGTTGTTAGTTTGCCATTGATGGTCGTTGACGTTGTTGCGCTGGATGACGTTGCAGCATAAGCTGTCCAACCACAGAGCATCAGTGTAGCTACTACAGTAGCAATAATTGTTATTTTCATGCGTTTTAACATGTTAAACACCTCCGCTAACAACTTTCGAGGGCAGGGGAGGTTTTGGGACGGTACACACAAAACTAGGAAGCAAATGGTGGGTCAGACTAGTCTGTATCGGATTGCAGGCGCTGCATGAATTCTTCAGCTGCACTATAGCCTTGCTGGCGCAGATACCAGCTGTTGGCGGCTGCTTCAATAAGACCAGCAACATCGCGTCCAGGCTGTAACTGGATTTCAATATGTGGAACAGGAATGTCCATATAGTCAGTGAATGTGGGTTCTAGCTCTAGATCGTTGTTAAGCGCATGCTCCTGCCACTTCGTCAGCTCGATATCGAGTACAATGCGTGTTTCGTCTTGAAAAGCCTTGCGGCCATAGAGCCGTGAGACATTAATCAGTCCGATGCTGCGCAGCGCGAGGAATTCCTTCGTTTTGCCATTGTGCGTGCCGAGCAGTGTTTCAGGGCTAATCTTCTTCAGCACGACAATATCATCGGCAACAAGGCGATGTCCTCTGCGAATCAGAGTGTGGGCTGTTTCGCTTTTGCCAACACCGGATTTCCCGCGGAGCAGGATGCCGATCCCCGAAACATTGACGCATACGCCATGGACGGCGATTTCTTGAGCAAGCGATTTACTTAAATATAAATCAACTAAATCCTGAAATTTACTCGTATGAGCACTGGTACGGAGAAGGGGGATTTTCTCTTCTTCGCAATATTTGGTTAAGTATTTCAAGCCTTCCTGGTTTCTCGTTACGACGAAACAAGGCGGGTGATATTTGACGATATTACCGATGTGCAAATTTCTTTCATTTTCGCTGAGCTTATGCAAATAGGTGATTTCTTTGCGACCTAACAGCTGCACGTGTGCTTGCGGGAAATATTCAAAATAGCCGACAAATTCTAGGCCGGGACGGTGTGCTTTGGTTTTGGTAATAGGGCGATGGAGCTCCGTATGGCCAGCGAGAATTTCGAGCGAAAAGCGTTCAACTAAGTCTTTCACAGTAACAGGCTTCAAACGGGAGATCCTCCTTCAAGTTGTATGTTAGTAAACCGAGTATCATAAGAATATGCGTTATGTTGTATTCAAATCTTTCTCTACTAGATTCTATTTCGCATAGGCACAATCCTTTAATGAAAGCGCTTGAGCACACTGTACATAGCATTTTATAGCATTTCATTGCTTTTGCACGTTAAGTTGGTATGATAATAGGAAAAGCAGTAAGGGGATTGAACATATATGGACGCTACGTACAAGAATTGTCAAAGTTGCGGGATGCCTCTCGCTCGGGATGAGCAAGGCGGCGGTACCGAGAAGTCGGGTATCAAGAGCAAGATGTATTGCAGTCATTGCTATCAGGACGGGAAATTTACATTACCGGATTTAACGGTTGAGCAGATGAAGGAGATAGTGAAATCGAAGATGGTGGAGTTTGGTTTTCCACGGTTTCTTACGGGTCTATTTACAAGAAATATTCCAAAACGGAAAAGGTGGTCTTCCCGTGAGTAGTAAGAATAATGTGCAATCATTCGCAGCGATGAAAGAATGGCTTGCGATTCCAGAAAATTTTCGCACGCGTCTGTTAACGAATGTTTATTGCGGGAAATGTGGGGATGTAACGACCGTCATCGACTATTCGGTGAATCTCGAGAAATCAGGTATTGTGTTGGAAGGGAAATGTAAGACGTGTCTTCATAAGGTTGCACGTGTTATAGAGAGAGAATAAATAAAAAAATAACGCTCTGCACCCCAAGGGTGTAGAGCGTTTTCTAATGTTTTCTTTACTGATCCACCTCTCTGTATGTAAAAGCAGCTATCTGTGAAAGCCGCATTTTTTGGCAAGTGTTGGCCATGTTGAGAGAAACATGCTTTCCCACCTGTCTTCAGGTAATACGAGGATCCATCTGGCGATTTGATCCAAGCCCATTTCGTAAAGCGTGTGAAGCACTTCTTCTTTTTCCGAACCGGTTTTTAATGCTAACATCTCAAAACCACCTCAATCGAATGTATTCAAACAATTATGTATATGCCAATTTTTGAAAACATGTGACGGTTATTTTCAAAATGCTTTCATAAGGGGTGAATGTAACACATTATATGTGATTTTTGGTGGAAATAGGGTGAAGTTTCATCTTAGGCTCGTCTCATTTTAGCTGGCTGCGTATGCTTGGATCGATGGTCTGGAGCACCTGAGCAAGCTGCTCGTCTGAAACCGTTTCTCGTCCGTAGCGCACCCGATTGTAGGCCGTAGTAAGCGCGTGAACGGAAGCTTCTGCAAGCTGTGTCTGATGCGTGAGCTCCCAGCCCGTTTCGTTGGGTGTTAATGATCTCTTGAAGGTGTAGCCGCTCTTGGCCGCTTGCCCAATCAATAATCGATAGAGGTAGCGGATACGCTCCTCATTGTTAAGTAGATGTGACCAAGAAGGATCGTGAGAGGAAGAAGGCCACAGTTTAGAACTTGCTTTTCGCCACCACAGGTTAGGAAGCTCTCTCCAGTCGAGCAGGGCTTCTTTCTCATCGGTATAACCCTCCGTTACATCTCCTTGATCACGACGCAGCGATCGCTTCCAAAAGCGCCGAATGAATGAGAGTAGAGCTGGCGCAAGCTTCTTCAGGAGCAGATAGAGGCAGCAGAGAACGAGTGCAATCATCAGCACATAGCCTGCAATTTGCACAATGACCTGCATGAGAATTCCAAACCATCCGGGTTCATGAGGTGCAGCTGGCGGGAGTTCCATTGGTGGCGGTGCTGAAGGGCTGGCCTCAGGTACAGCAGGCGGTGCTTCGGATGACATCAATCCCAATAGCCAAGCCAATATTCCACGTAGTAGGCGGAGGAGGCCTTGCTTCACTTGCTGAAAGTAAGCGATGGCTGCAATTACGGCAATAAAGCCGATTAACCAAATACGACTGGAGCGTTTCACGGTTTGAGACAGTGACGATGCGGCAGCACTATCATTACCTGCTAAGGTAGCGATCAGGAGCTGCGCGCGATTCGTAATAAAGAAGAAGAGGATCAGGGTAGCGAATCCGAGTCCGTTTAGGGCTATTTTGTAAGGATGCATAAGCTCCACTCGGGTCATGATTGGAACACCAATGAAGTACATCACCCCAGTGATCACGAAAACGCCAGGCGGATAAAGTGAGATCCACCCGTCTTTGGTGTAACGAATACCTCGATAGACAAGCGGTGCACCAATAGCAGCACATAAAGCAATGTGCAAAGGGTCTGTTTGAAATAAATAGGCTAAACCATAGCCTGCAGCTACACAGACAAGGAACTCGTAACCTTTGCGAGATAGCCATTTGAACTGTCCCAAATAGGCGCCGATCACGAAGCATAGCAGCAGCTGAATACAAGTCAGTCCAAGTATGCTATCGAACACATAGACCTGAGCCAAAGTGATTAGCGGGGCAAATATAACGAGTTCAACGCCACCGAACAAGAGTGCTAAGCGGCATATGCGAATGAAGTCGTATAGACGATTAGGCCGAGAATTTGTTTGATTAAGCAAGGGCCTGAGCATCAGATGGAGCCACCTCCTTATCACTGAGGTCAAGCAGATTATGATGCAAGGGAACGATGAATACGGAATGTCCAAGCGCTTCTAGACGTTCGATGCTGCGTGCCATTCCCACAGAAACGAAGGCCGTCAACAGGATGATATCCAGAGCTTCCCCTTCCACCTCGATGCCGTAATCGAGAAAATCCTCACAGGAGCGGGCACAAGAAATCGCGAGCTTCGCCATAGTTTGAAAAAGATGCTCTAACTGTCCCCAGCCACCTTCAGGTGCACAGTAAATGGGAACCCCCGGCTCATTCAGCAGCCAACCGTTATAGCCAAAACCAACGGGAACCCCTCGGCTCACGGCATGTTCGGCTAATGTCGCTGCGTAAGAAAGAGCTTTCTCGACGAGTTCAGGGTCGGTTACCGCATCCCACATCGTTTCTGTTACTTGGCTGTTTACAACGATAAGTAATCGGGGATCGGCAGTGAATTCCCGGTTGTAAACCTGAAGCCGCCCACTCCGAGCTGTAGCTTTCCAATGAATGCTGTTCATCGTATCCCCATAGCGGTACTCCCTTGCACCGGAAACGAGAAATGGATCCGGTATGATCCAGCGCTGGACCGTCACGTCGCCTTGCCATCGACTAGAAAGGAGCGGAATGTCATTGTGATTTACCAAACGCGGGTACACCAGCAGCTCGACTTGAATGCGATGCGTGTTAGAGGCTGCTTGTAAACCGACGAAATCCCCCAATGTTGCAGCAATAGTTTCCAGCTTGTACCAACCGCGTTTGGCTGCATGCACGCCATGGCGCCGCACGATACGGGTATAAGGCATGAGGCTAAACAGACTTCGGTGATTTTGAAAAAGGGAGCCGCTGCTCACTTCCAGATTATTCATCTGTGTAAAATGGAGCCCCGCATGAATCGTTGATTCCAAGCGCAGCCAAGGAATGGGCGCGAGCTTACGATTCACGATGGTCTCAATCATCAGAATATCATCGCCGACATGGCAATGAGCAGTATTGAAGGTTCGTTCAATGCGAAGTCCGCGAAACCCCCAGCGGGCAAAAAATTGAAACTGGAGGAAGAAAAGAGCGACAGCGATGATCACAATCCAGCTTATGCTCATCGTTACCCCAGCTTTACTTCCGTAGGAACGGGGGTAGCGGCAAGTACACTGGTCAGCAGCGCATGCACCTGCTGATCCTGCCCACGCGAGCGCGTGCGCAGCAGAACGCGGTGCGCCCAGACGGGCGCCACCAGCGTCTTGACGTCGTCCGGCAGCACGTAATCGCGGCCGCGCAGCGCCGCATAGACCTGCGCCGCCTTCATCAAGGCGCGAACGCCGCGCGGGCTGACGCCGAGCGCGGTATCCGCATGCGTGCGCGTCGCTTCCGCGAGCTGCACGATGTAGTGCAGCAGCTCGTCGCTGACGCGCACCTGCGTGAACAGCCGCTGCGCTTCGAGCAGCTCTGCGCGGCTCACGACCGGCAGCAGCGAGTCCAGCGGATCCTGCTGCTGGTAGCGCTGCAAGATCAAGACCTGCTCGGCTGCCGTCGGATAGCCGAGCGAGAGCTTCATCAGGAAGCGGTCGAGCTGCGCTTCCGGCAAGGGAAAGGTCCCCTGATTCTCGACAGGGTTCTGGGTGGCAATGACGAGGAACGGCGCGTCTAGCTTGCGTGTTTCCCCGTCGATGCTGACCTGGCGCTCCTCCATGCTCTCCAGCAAGCTGGACTGCGTGCGCGGCGTCGCGCGGTTAATCTCATCGGCGAGCACGATGTGCGCGAAGAGCGGACCTGGGCGGAACTCGAATTCGCCCAGCTTCTGGTTGAAGAAATTAATGCCGCTTACATCGGACGGCAGCAAGTCGGGCGTGAACTGGATGCGCTTCATCGAGCCGTCCAGGGAGCGGGCTAGTGCTTTGGCAAGCTGGGTTTTACCTGTGCCGGGTACATCTTCAAGCAGCACATGACCAGAGGCGATCAATGCGATGACCAGGAGCTCTACAGTGTCGTCTTTACCTATAATAACGTGACCGACGTTTTCTTTGATGAGGGAAGCGATGCGTCCAATAGGTGCGATATTCAAATGATTAACCTCCTAAATGATGAATGATGCGAATGAGTATATTGTAATTTTAACACCCTATAGGGGATTTTTACCAATGTTTCCTCGGACAACGATCGATTCCATTTGTATATTGGATGGGCAGTGAGTACAATGATGGTGATAATGAGAAATGCTGCGAGAGATGCTTCTAAATTGGGGAGTCCTGGGAGGTCAGGCATGTACAAGCTGCTGTTAGTGGATGACGAAGAGGATGTGCGCGAAGGTGTCGTCCGTGAAATAAATTGGGAAGCGATTGGTTTTGAAGTCGTCGACAAGGCGGAGAATGGGAAAGAGGCGCTTGAGATGGTCGAACGTCTGCAGCCCGATGTGGTTGTGACGGACATTCAGATGCCTTTTATGAATGGCTTGCAGCTAGCTGAAGCAATTAGAGAGCGCTTTCCAACGATTAAGCTCATCATCCTGACCGGGCATGATGAATTTGAGTATGCGCAGCGGGCGATTAAGCTTCATATTGATGAATACGTGCTGAAGCCTTTCTCAGCGCAGGAGCTAGTGAATGCCCTCTTGAAGGTAAAGGGGCATATCCAAGAAGAGGTCGCACATCGCGAGGATGTGCAACTGCTCAAGGAGCATTACCGCAAGAGTATGCCGGTACTTAAGGAGAATTTCTTAGCGACGTTAATGAATCGCAAGCTCCCGCGGGACGAGGTGTTTGAGAAGGCGGCGAACTATGGGATTGAGCTTAGCGGAAATAGCTATGTGGTGGCCGTTTTGAGCATCGATGGGGGCTTTATTTCGGAAGAGGATTCGGAGAACCGCGTAACGAAGTCGTTGTCCTTGAAATACTCCGAGGATCAGGCGTTGAAATATTTCGCGCTTTTAAATATAACCGAAGAAATTGCCAATAAGCGCGGGCTGGGCCTCGTTTTCATGCATAATGATCAGGTTGTGCTGTTAGCGGCGAGAGAGAATAGCGACAAGGAAGCGGCATTGCAGGAAACGATGAGAGTGCTGGAAGAAATTCGTCAGAGTGTGGAAAAATATTTGAAGTTCACCCTGACTGTTGGGGTCGGCAGTGTGATGAAGGATGTCACGAAAATCAGCTATTCGTATGAAGATGCCGTGCTTTCCCTCGACTACAGACTCATTCTGGGCAGTAATCGGATGATTTACATTGATGATGTGGAGAAGCGCAGCGTTGAAAAGATTCGATTTGACGATGTGAAGGAACACGCATTGACGCGTTGTATCAAGGTAGGCACGATGCAAGAGATTCGGGAGACGATTGATGAGTTATTCCAGGGGATCGAGGCCGGCGTATCGGTAAAGGATTATCAGATTTATCTGCTTGAAATTCTGACTTGTATTCTGAAAGCGGCGAAGGACTCCAACCTGAATGTCGACGAGGTGTTTGGCGAGAGTTTTATTCCTTTTACAGAGATTAATAAATTCACTTCCTTGGAGGAAGCGAAGCATTGGTTGGCCGAGCTGTGCGCGAGCATGATGAATCATATTGCAACGGACCGTCAATATACGTATAAAAATCTCGTTGATCTAGCCAAGGATTATACGAAAAGCCATTATCATGAGGGCGATATCAACATCAATAAGGTGTGCGGACATCTGCATATAAGCGCGGGATATTTCAGCTCTATTTTCAAAAAAGAAACAAAAATGACCTTCGTCAACTATTTGAACCACATTCGGATGGAAGCAGCGAAAGAGCTCTTACGTTCTACAGACATGAAAGCGCTGGAAATAGCCGAGAAGGTGGGCTATGCGGATGCGAATTATTTCAGTTTCTCATTTCGCAAAAATGTTGGCGTTTCCCCGAAAGAGTATCGTAATAACAGCGCCAAAGGGCTGTAGGAACTGGAAAGGTGGGAATCGCTTTGAAACGCAGAGTAAGTACGCTGCTGAAGGCTTTATATAACGTCATGCTCGATACGATGCGGGTGAAAAGTATTCAGTTTACGATTACGTTGTCATTCATTCTTATTACGGTCACGGTCATGCTGGTTGTGTCTCTAGTTCTCTATAATAAATTTGCCAAAACGGCAGAAGAAAGCGCCTTTCTGAATACGGCACAAGTCATTGAGCAGGTGCAATTCAACTTGGAGTCGTACATCAAGGGGATGTCGGATACATTTGAGGTCGTGGATGCCAAAATTGCGAGAAGCCGCGGCATCCCGTCGGACAAACTGCTCGAACAGTTAGACACGATCGCCAGCACACGCGAGGATATTGTGTCTATTCATCTTTTTACCGCAGATGGTCGGCTCGTCACGGGGGTACCCACGACAGAGATGCGCAAAAACACACGTCTGCTCGAGCAGTCGTGGTTTCGGTCTGCCCTCGATAACCCGAACCATCTTACTTTTTCCTTACCGCATATCCAGAACCTATTCAAAGATCCCTATAAGTGGGTGGTTTCCATGAGTAAAGGGGTTTCGATCGAGCAGAATGGGTACATGGTGGATGCGGTTATTTTGGTTGATATCAACTTCAAAACGCTAGACGATGTATTTCGTACAGTCTCGCTTGGGAAGAAGGGGTATGTCTATATCATTGACGATTCTGCCGGGAGCATTGTGTATCACCCGCAGCAGCAGCTTATTTATATTGGCCTGAAATATGAGAATGTGGAGCAAGCACTTAAATTTTCCTATGGCAAATATATGGATGTAAGCGATGGCGAGTCACGGTTAAATGTTGTGCGGACAGTCAATAACATCGGTTGGAAAATTATCGGGGTCTCCTACCTCGATGAAATGGTGACGACACGCAAGGAAGTCTTTACATTCATGATTTGGCTGCTAGTGATCGTGCTGCTCTTTATTTTGTTGATTTCTTCCTTCATGTCCGCGCGTATTTCTCAGCCCATTAAACGACTGAAGAAGTCAATGGAAATGGTGGAGAAAGGACATTTTGACACCTATATTCATGTACGTGGAGCGGATGAGGTCGAGCAGCTATCGCGGCGATTTAATCTGATGGTTTCCAGGGTACGAGAACTTATGGATCAGAGCATTGAAGAGCAGGAAATTAAGCGGAAGAACGAACTGGAGGTCCTCCAATCGCAGATTAATCCGCATTTTTTATACAATACACTCAATTCGGTCGTACGTATGGTTGGCAACGGGAGGAACGAAGAAGTTGTGACGACGATTACATCCCTGTCGAAGTTTTTCCGGATTTCGCTGAGCAAAGGTAAGAATATTATTACCATCGGGGAAGAGATTGAGCATATTCGCAACTATTTAATCATCCAGAAAATGCGTTACAAGGACAAGTTTGAATACGAGATCCGCGTCCCTGATGAGGTGCTTCCTTACAAAACGCTCAAGCTTATCCTTCAGCCCTTTGTGGAAAATGCGCTCTACCACGGCATTGAATATATGGTGGATGAAGGGCTCATTGAGCTCTCTGTCAGGATGGAAAAAGAGAAGATTCTCTTCGAGATTCGAGATAATGGTGTCGGCATGTCGGAAGACACGCTCAAAAGCATTTTGTCCGGACAGGTGAAGAGTGACAAAGGCTCTGGTGTCGGATTGCGAAATGTACATGAGCGGATACAGCTTTATTTTGGCATGGAGTATGGCGTAAGCATTGAGAGTGAGCTTGAAGAAGGGACCGTCGTCACGATTACGATTCCAGCCTTACTAGACGATGAAGGAGGAATTGAAGGATGAGAATCAAACCGGTACTGATCGCTGTTCTCGTCGCTGTTATTTCGACATCCTCCTGTACGGAACGGGAACCTGTTGAAACCATGCCTACCGAGCAGAAGAAGCACCTAGAGGTTGTTCTCCGCAGTCAAGAAGGTGACTATTGGAAAACGGTAAAAATGGGTGCAGAGGTCGCAGCGAAAGAGTTCGATGTTGCACTGGACTTTCGGGCACCTGGCGATGAGGCGGATGTGAAAGGACAAATTGCTCTCATGGAGCAGTCTATTTCGAGCAGTCCAGATGCAATTGTTTTGGCGGCGAATGATTATAAAGAGCTGTCAGCTGTCGTTGATGAAGCGAATAATGCGCATATTCCGGTCATAACGATCGACTCTGAGGTCGAGACGAAGAACGTGCAGAGCTTTATTGGCGCGAATCACTACGAAGCGGGTCAATTAGCAGGAAGACAACTGATTAAGCTGATCGGTAAAAGCGGGCAAATTGCGATCGTGAGCTTTAAACAAGGGGAGCGAAATACGGAACTGCGGGAAAAAGGCTTGCTGGACGAAATATCGAAGTATCCCGAGGTACAGGTGATCGATAAGGTATACAGCCTAACAGATCGGGAGCTCGCGGCCCAACTCACGCATACCGTTATCGACAAGCATCCAGAGTTGGATGGCATTGTCGCTTTGAATGAAATTTCCTCTAGCGGCGTTGCCAGCGCGGTTCAGAGTCGGAATTTGCAGGAGAAGGTGAAAATCATCACCTTTGATAGTACATCTGAAGAATTAGAACTGCTGCAAGAGGGGATTATTCAAGCGACAATTATTCAAAATCCCTTTAGTATCGGCTATTTGGGTGTGAAAAGTGCTGTGGATGCCGTCGAAGGGAAGGACGTACCGAAGCGCGTGGAAACAGGGATTAAGGCCATAGATCTAAGCAATATGTTCTGGTCGGATAATCAAAAGCTGCTATTTCCATTCATAAAGTGATGAGGATTTCGATAGAAGACATGAGGATATTGCATTTGTTTATGGGCTTTAAACCATTATAGTAGGGAATGTAAACAAACAATATACCTTTTAGGGAGGGTCTTATCTTGAAAAAATTACTTACACTTGCCGTAGCAGGCGCATTGGTTGCAACCGTAGCAGGTTGTGGAAATAAAGATGAAGCAACAACAACAACTTCCCCAGCAGCTTCCACTGGTGCAGCAGCAACAACAGCTCCAGCAGCTGGTAAAAAACCAACAATCGGTGTTGCGATCTATAAATTTGACGATACGTTCATGTCTGGTGTTCGTGCAGCGATCGCAGATGCAGCGAAAGATAAAGCGACTGTTGATATCGTAGACAGCCAAAACTCACAACCAACACAAAACGATAAAGTTGACCTTTTCATCACGAAAAAAGTAAATGCACTTGCGATCAACGCAGTTGACCGTACAGCGGCTGGCGTTATTATTGATAAAGCAAAAACAGCTAACATTCCAGTTGTCTTCTTGAACCGTGAGCCGCTTGCTGACGACATGAAGAAATGGGATAAAGTTTACTACGTAGGCGCTAAAGCTGAGCAATCCGGAACTATGGAAGGCCAACTATTGGTTGACTACTTCAAAGCTCACCCAGAAGCTGACAAAAACAAAGACGGAAAAATCCAATACGTTATGCTTAAAGGCGAGCCAGGACACCAAGATGCTGAGCTTCGTACTAAATTCTCCATCCAAGCGATCACTGATTCAGGAATGGGCGTAGAAAAAGTAGCAGAAGATACAGCAATGTGGGACCGTGTTAAAGGTCAAGAGAAAATGGCAGCATTCCTAGCTTCCAGCGAAAGCAAAATCGAAGCTGTTCTTGCGAACAACGATGATATGGCGCTTGGTGCAATCGAAGCTTTGAAAGCAAAAGGTTATTTCAAAGACAACAAATTCCTTCCAGTTGTTGGTGTAGATGCAACAGCTCCAGCACTACAGGCACTTAGCGATGGAACGCTTCTAGGAACAGTTCTAAACGATGCGAAAAACCAAGGTGCAGCAACAACTAGCGTAGCAGCAGCTCTTGCTAACGGTCTAGTACCAAGCAAAGAAACAACTGGCTATGATATTACTGACGGTAAATATGTTTGGATTTCCTACAAAAAAATCACAAAAGCTAACATGAACGAAGCGAAGTAATTGTGAGAACGGGCAATAGATGCGATATGTGAATAACAATCGCGCTGTTGCCCTCCTTTTTCGGAAACCCGTGCAAAGATAAAGAGAAATAAGCTTCGAATAAAGGCTTCACTTTGTGGGGATTATCGTGAGCTGTAGGGGGAGTTACCATGACTGTACATGACTATTTATTGGAAATGAATCAAATCTCCAAAGAGTTCCCCGGCGTTAAGGCGCTGGATAACGTCACCCTCAAAGTTCGCCCAGGAAGCGTACATGCGCTGATGGGAGAGAATGGTGCGGGTAAATCGACGCTGATGAAATGTCTATTTGGTATTTATAAGCCCGATGGTGGAGAAATCAAGCTTAATGGAGAAGTAGCTTCAATTACGAACTCCAAGGATGCATTAGCGAATGGCATTTCTATGATTCATCAAGAGCTTCACCCCGTTCCACATCGTAACGTGATGGAGAACATCTGGTTAGGCAGATTTCCACTAAAAGGTATCGGACCTTTGAAGTTAGTGGACCATAAAAAAATGCGTATAAATACAGAGAGTTTGTTCAAACAACTCCAAATGGACATTAAACCGGAAACTTTGGTAGGAACCTTATCGGTATCCAAAGTGCAATCCATTGAAATTGCCAAGGCTGTTTCTTTCAATTCGAAAGTTATTGTTATGGATGAGCCGACTTCATCGCTTACGGGTAATGAGGTTGAGCAGTTGTTTCGTATCATTCGCGATCTGAAGAGCCGCGGTGTTTCGATCATCTATATTTCACATAAAATGGAAGAAATTTTGGAGATTTCGGATGAAGTCACGATTATGCGTGATGGTACTAAGATTGGTACTTGGGCATCATCCGAGCTTACTACGGATATGATCATCTCGAAGATGGTTGGACGTGATCTGAAAGAGCGTTTCCCTGAGCGCAGCAACGTGCCTGAAGGTGTATTGATGAAGGTTGAGGACCTGACTTCGGTCGTTCCGAAATCGTTCAAGAATGTATCTTTTGAACTGAAAAAGGGTGAGATTCTCGGCGTTGGCGGTCTTGTAGGCGCGCAGCGGACAGAATTGATTGAATCCTTATTTGGGATGAGAGGTATTGCTTCAGGAAGCATATCCATTCACGGAAAGCTTGTGAAGCTGAAATCGCCAATGGATGCGATTAAGCAGAAGATTGCTTTGCTCACAGAAGAGCGCCGCGTAACGGGTATTTTCCCAGTATTATCGGTTCTGGAGAACACGGTCATTGCCAATTTGGGACGATATATGAATCCATTTGGCTTCATTCAGGAAGCGAAACGGAAAGAAGAAGTGAAACAAAGTATCGAAATGCTTCGCGTAAAAACGCCGAATATGCATGCGCTAATTAAGAACTTGTCCGGTGGTAATCAACAAAAGGTTTTGCTTGCCAGATGGCTGTTAACGGAACCTGATGTACTCCTTCTCGATGAGCCGACACGCGGAATTGACGTAGGAGCGAAGTTCGAGATTTACTCCATCATTGCTGACCTTGCGAAGCAGGGGAAAAGTATTATCATGATCTCTTCTGAAATGCCCGAGCTTCTTGGGATGTCAGACCGAATTATGGTTATGTGTGAGGGACGTCTTACGGGCATTGTAGAAGGAAATAAAGCAACAGAAGAAGAGATTATGCGCCTTGCTGCACAGCATATGGCATAATGGAGGGGGCCTAGAACCATGACTACAAAAACAGAAACATTGAAATCCAGAGACCTTAGTGGGTTCATTACCAAATACGCTATCTACATCGTACTAGTTGTTCTAGTTGTGGGGATCGCGATTTACGATCCACGCTTTTTATCCGTAAACATTCTACGTGATATCTTATTGCAGTCGTCCACACGTGTTATTATCGCGTTGGGTGCAGCGTTTATTCTTATCACGGGTGGAACGGATTTATCCGCAGGGCGAATTGTTGGTTTATCGGCGGTTATCTCCGCATCCATGCTGCAAACAGAGGAGTATGGCAGAAGATTTTTCCCTGACCTACCGCAATTGCCAATGGTTATTCCTATTGCGATTGCTGTTGTAGCAGGTTTATTAGTGGGGTTAATTAATGGGATTGTCGTTGCTAAGTTCCGAGTCCCGCCATTTATCGCAACACTAGGTACGATGGTTGCCGTTTATGGTGCCAATTCTTTGTACTTCGATATGAAACCGAACCAATCCCAACCTATCGGTGGTTTAAGACCGGACTTCAGTAATCTGGGAACTGGAGCAATTGGGTCAAGCTCAACTTATTCCATTCCATATATCGTCATCTTCGCGATTGTTGTTTCCATCATCGTTTGGATTGTCTTTAACAAAACGAAGCTAGGTAAGTATATGTACGCAATTGGCGGTAACATTCATGCCGCTGTCGTTTCCGGGATTAACGTAAACCGTTACTTGATCTATATCTATGCAATTGCGGGCGCGCTTTATGGACTTGCAGGTGTACTAGAAGCAGCAAGAACGGGTGGAGCTACGAACAACTACGGGAACATGTACGAGCTTGATGCAATCGCAGCTTGCGTAGTCGGTGGTGTATCCACTTCCGGTGGTATCGGAACAGTGCCGGGAGTTCTTGCAGGGGTATTGATTTTCAGCGTTATCAACTACGGTTTGACGTTTATCGGAATCAGCCCGTACTGGCAGTTGATTATCAAAGGTGTGATCATCGTTGCTGCGGTAGCGTTTGATATGCGGAAATATATGAATTCGAAGTAAGCATAGGAGGCTGTCGAAATTATCGGCAGCCTTTTATATTAGAGAGCGTTGAAAGCGTTTACGAGAGAGCGGGGGGGATAGGACTTTGAATACAAAAACTGCGCTCAAATTGGCGATAAAACCTACATCTAAACGCGGTCGCTCATCCTTGAATGGCCGCGATAAAGGTTTTCTCATTTCTTTGCAAAGTAAACTGGTGGGGGCTTTTGTTCTCGTCTCTTTGCTAGTTGGGATCACGAGCGGATTGTCTTACATGTATATTAAAAAAGTGGACAACTCTTATACGGAGCTTCTCGATACGAATGTGAGGCTCCTTCAGGATGTTGCTAATATCAAAGAAAAAACACAGATGCAAACGAGCTTATTGTTCGGCTATGTGCTGGATCCGACGAAGGATAGGGAAAAGCGTCTTGTCGAAATGAATACAACACTTTCCACGATAATTTCAAAGATACAAGCTAAAGGCGGCGGGAATGAGGATGAGCAATCCGCGGTAGGGGCTATGCTAGAGGCGAATCAAACCTTTGCTAGGTTGGTTCAAAAGGTTGTTGCTTACGGCGAAAAAGGAGACACCTCCTTAGCGAAAGCGGAAGCCATGCAATGGGCGATTCCAACAACGGAAACATTGACGCAAGCGGCTGCGAAAATCGAAGAGCTCGAGGCGGTCATTCAGGCGGATGCTTCTGCTGAGAATCATCAGACCGTTTTATCTACAATAAAAACATTGATTTGGGTGAGCAGCGGCGCATTGGTTTTAGCGTTAGTGATGGGAATCTTCGTGTCGCGCTCGATTGTTAAGCCTGTACGAACCATGGTGAGAGCGGCAGAGCGAATCGCGAATTGCGATTTATCCGTTGGCGATATTGGAGTGAAAAGTCGCGACGAGTTACAGGATTTGGCGACAGCCTTCAATCAGATGAAGGGCAATCTGCAGGGCTTGATTCGTCAAGTGGGCAGCAGCGCGGAGCAGGTTGCTTCGGCTTCGGAAGAGCTTAGCGCAAATTCCAATCAGGTTAGTGAGCTATCGGAACGGATCACCGGGACGATTCAGGTTATCTCGCAGGGCACAGATGCGCAGGTTGGCAGTGTGCAACAGGGTGTTGCCATTATGGAAGAAATGTCAGCAGCCGTTACGCAAATTGCCAGTGTGACGCAAACGGCGAATAAGCAGTCTTTGTTTGCGCAGCAGGAGGCGGGGGAAGGTACCGCGGCGATTGAGACTGCAATGGGTCAAATGAAAGCTATATATGGAAAAATGAAGGAGCTTGTTACATCGGTTGAAAAGTTGAGCCAACGTTCGGAGAAAATCGTCGACGCGAATGCGATGATTGCCGGTATTGCGCGGCAGACGAATATGCTGGCGCTCAATGCTTCAATTGAAGCGGCGCGTGCTGGCGTCGCTGGCAAGGGGTTTGCGGTGGTTGCGGAGGAAGTCCGCAAGCTATCCATGCAGACCGGCGCAGCGGCGGAAGAAGTGGCTTCTCTTGTGACGAGTATCCAAGAGGAAACGAGGGACGTTATACGATCCACCGAGGCGGGCAGCCGTGAGGTGGAGACGGGGCTTGAAGTCGTCGGCGAAGCGGGAGCGACGTTCAGCCGCATTCGTTCTGCGATGGACGAGGTCGCTCGTCAGATCGAGGAAGTGGCGGGCTGCTCGGGGGAAATCTCCGAGAAGACGCTCGTCGCTGTTGGCGTGATTCGCGCCATTGACGAAGTCGCGGGGCAGACTGCTGCGGGTGCGAAGAACGTCTCCGCCAACATCGAGGGCCAGTACGCGAGCATGGAGGAGATCGTCTCCTCCGCGACGGTGCTGAGCAGCATGGCTGCGGATCTGCAGGGGTTGATTGGGCGGTTTCGGGTGTGATCGGGGGCGTTCTTACAAACCTGTTCACAAAAAAAGTATCCATATTTTTACATGTATGTTATAGTGGTGATAATTTAGTGGCGGTGAAGAACACCCCTGACTGGATGCGTAGTTTTTACGCATTGGTTGGGGGTTTTTGCATTTACTGCGATCATAAGGAGGAAGTTGAGAGATGAGGCAAGCACTGCTATATGAAACACCCGAGGAGTTCGCCTGTATGATGATTAGTCATTTGGAAGAAAGGTTAGGAATGCCCCAAGTACCACAGAAGGATAGAGAGGGGGATCCACTTTTGCTGCGAATTGCCATAGGAGCGGGAGAGGGAGAGGAGATAGAAGTAAGTCTACACAGGGCTTTTCAAACGTACCAGAATTCAGGAGACTTTAATACGGCCATTGATTTCTTAAATGGGGTCATAAGCTGTTCGGATCTTTGCCTTAATCAAGATGAAGTTCTGCGGATAGATCCTTCGTATGTTTACCCAGCACTTCGGGATAACGCTTATGTAGAGCAAGCAGGTAATGGAGTAGGAATGATTACGGATGAAATTGTTCCGGGGATGAGTGTTATTTTTCTCGAAATCAAGACGGGGAATAATAAGATTGTATCTAAAAGTATGTTAGACTCGAATCCACTATTAACAGTGGAGAAAGTGAAGCGAATCGGATATCGAAATTTGAGAAGTGAGGGTTGGACAAAGCCAAGGTTGGTGCTGAGAAGTCCGACTAAGACAACATGCACAGTTGATGTGTATACGGACAATCCCTTCCCCGTAGAATGCCAGTTCCTGAATTCTGAGTGGGTACAGGAACATATGCCGGAAAGCTTTCTCATTGCCTTTACAAATCGTAAACAGTTGCTTGTCATGCGTTCAACAGAGGCGATCAATTCGGAGGTTACTGCCATTAGGTTGGCGAAGAAAGCAAAGTTTACGGATGTTGTTCGCAGAAGCTATTTGGTGATGCCTCAGCCAGTATCTGGTCAGATTTATTGGGTAAATCAAGGGAGATTTCATTTGTTGAATATAGGGTAGCTGGTATTTTGTGATTTATGCTGAATATGATATAATTCATATCATAATTGGCATAATTTTTGTAAGAGTGTATATTGCAAAAAGGGGCCTAACTAACTAGTGTACGAGGTAGATATTTATACAGATGAATATGGGGATTCTGAGTTGAAAGATTGGCTTCGGGAACTAAAACGTCGTAAAGATCATGGGATAAAAGAAGCCAGAATCGTGCTTAACCAGATACACTACTGCATTGAACGTATAAAATGGGAGGGAACATATGCCCCAAGGGAAATTGCCAAACACATTGTTGATGACATATGGGAACTGCGTTCAGATAAACATAGGGTCATGTTTTTTCAAGCAAAGGAAGGTAGGTTTATTCTGTTGAATCACTTCCGCAAAGAAACACAGAAAACCCCGCCAAAACAAATAAGAAAAGCTAAAGAGTTAAGGGATGACTGGAATAAGCGTAATCATTATATTCTCGAGTGTGAATGAAGGATGGAGGGAATAGGATGAAATTCGAAGATTTTATGCATGAAATTGGCGAAAATACAATTGAAACGGAAACTATTCGACAGATTGCACGTATGGTTTCTGACATAGTAAAACGCCGAAAAATACTTGGGTTAACTCAAGATGAAGTTGCGAAAAAGGCAGGTCTTTCTCAAGCACAGATAGCGCGCTTAGAAAACAGTTCGCAAATTCCGAGAGTAGATACTTTGATAAAAGTAGCCATAGCTCTTGGAATGCAAATTCAATTGAATGAGACCGATGAACATGCAGTTACTGGCAACCAATTGGCACATGCCTAAGGGTAAATAGTTTTGTAATGAAACAAATGTAGAAAAATGCGGGCTGCCCTCAAGTAGATTTATTCTACTTCGAGGGACAGCCCTTTCTCATTTCTGAACGAGCATAAAGATGGTTAAGTGCATCTTTCCTTTCACAATGACCAAGAAGAAGCAGATATGTACTGTGTGTCCTGCATATAATCCTATATGGATGGATAAGAGAGGAGTTAGTCCCTTTGATTGTAACCGCAAATAAAATAATGAAATTGTTTGTGATTACGGGTGGGGTCGTTGTCTTTGATATTTTCATGCTTTCACCAGGATTTCTTGGCATAGGAATCGGCCACAGTGCACTGCAAACGGCATTAGCCGTATCCATTCTGCTTGCAAGTACGCTAGGATTACTATTTGGCGTTTATAGTGTTCTAAACAAGCCAACCATTCGGCTACCCGTAAAGCAGATGAAGGACCCTGAAGATTTGGAGGGTGCTTTGAAACAATTCAAAGCTGTGAAATCTCTAGCGCAGGAAATCGCGCTTGGCTTGCACCAATTGGAGCGAATGCGCAAAAAACAAGAGACGTTGCGAAGTGTACTCATCCAGAGATTTGAACCGAGCGGGCTTAGCTTTCAGAAATTTGCTTCGACGACGCAAGAGGTGGAGAAGTTATTTTTTCACAATATACGGAGTATGATAAACCGACTCCACGTATTCGACGAAGACGAGTTTCAAAGTATCGCTAAGCAGAGCACGAGCCAGTTGTCCCCCGAGTTTCTTCAAGAAAAAAGAACCGTTTATAAATCACATATTACGTTTGTTAGAAGCTCTTTACATATGAATGAAGAAATTTTGCTCAAATTAGATAGGTTGCTGTTAGAAATTACGCGATTAGATAGCTTAGAGATTGGTGATATAGGGCAAATGCCAGGTATGCAAGAAATTGACTCATTGATAAAGCAAACACAATTCTACAAACAGTAGAGGTGGTGCTCAAAACATGAACAAAACGAAGTTCTTCTTTGTATCGCTTCTTATTGTGATTATTGTATTTATAGGTGTCTATGCTGGCGTTTCCTTCACAGCCAATTTTGGCAAATCCCAAAATCAAGTGACAGCGGAGAATGCCGCAAAGCAATTGAACAAGATTTACGATAAGATCTCGGTGGTAAACGGAACGCCAGTCAAAGGTCAGATTGATATTAATCCGACAGATGTCGCTTCATCTCTGCCTGATATTTCGAAATTTCCAGTTACAGTGAATAACACGACGAATTATTTCGTGGAAATTTTCTCATCGACGGAGAAATCCGGCATTGGCGTAGATGGTTGGTTAACGGATGTCGCGAATGAATTTAATAAAGCAAACATTCTGGTGAACGGAATACCTGCTTCTGTGAAGATTCGAAATATTGCTTCTGGGACAGCTACGGACTATATCAAGTCGGGTAAATATGTACCGGATGCTTTTACACCTTCGAACGAACTGTGGGGTGAGATGATCAAAGCGGGCGGTCCGAAAATACAGCTGGTCACGAAACGCCTTGTTGGCAATGTTCCTGGCATCGTTATTTCGAAGCAAAAGTATGATGCACTCGTTACGAAATACGGATCCATCAACGTAAATACGGTAACCCAAGCTATTTCAAATAATGAATTTGCCATGGGCTATACAGACCCTTTCGCGAGCTCGACAGGTCTCAATTTTCTTGTAACGGCATTAAGTACATTTGATAATAAAAATCCAATCAGTGATAGGGCTGTTCAGGAATTTGAGAAATTCCAAACGAACGTACCCTTTATCGCGTCTACAACGATTCAAATGCGAGATGCTGCGAAGTCAGGGATGCTGGACGGATTCGTGTTGGAATACCAGACCTTCCAGAATGCGGTGGAGCTTAGCAAGGATTATGTCTTTACACCTTTTGGATATAGACATGATAGCCCGCTCTATGCCATTGGTGATCTGCCGATCGTGAAACTTGATCTGATTAAACGATTTGCTGAATTTGTTACACAGGCTAAATATCAACAAACAGCCAAGGATAAGGGTTTCAATGGGCTAGAAGATTACAAGAGTGAACTCGCTCCCATAGAGGGTAATACACTTTCTTCTGCGCAAAAGGTTTGGAAAGAAAAAAAGAATGGAAGTAAACCTCTTGCCGCTGTTTTTGTCACAGATGTATCTGGCAGCATGGATGGTAAACCCATTAGTCGATTGAAAGAATCCCTGCTCAAAGGTCAGAAATACCTTGGCAAAGAAAATAGAATTGGTCTTGTGTCCTATGCCAATGATGTGACCATCAATCTGCCGATAGCCAAGTATGATACCAATCAGCAATCACTGTTTGTCGGTACAGTAGGTAGTCTCCAGGCAGGCGGAGGGACAGCAACTTTTGATGCGGTTGTCGTTGCTATGAAAATGCTGGAAGACTATATGGCTGCAGATCCCAATGTTAAGCCGCTTATTTTCGTATTAAGTGATGGCGAAACCAATGCAGGTCATTCCTTGAAAGACATCAGAGGGCTAATTGAGACGTACCAAATACCCATCTACACGATTGGTTACAACGCAGATATTCAAGCGCTTCAAAGCATTTCGAGTATTAACGAAGCAGCGAGTATTAATGCGGACACGGATGATGTTGTTTATAAAATAAGTAACCTGCTTAATGTTCAGATGTAATGTTTAACTTATCATTCTGAGGGGGAGCCGCTATGTCATTTTCGATGGAAATTGTAGGTGAAGATGAGCTTAAGGCAGTTGTAGAGGAACAAGTGAAGCCAGTTCCGGAGGAAGTTGTCAAACTGAGAGCGCAAGCGGAACAGAATGTACAAACGATCTTGGAGATAGATCTTGATTCGCTCGAGAAACGAAAAAATATTTTGGCGGCGGTAGAAAACTTCGGCATCGAGACGATGCGAGCATCCTCACAGAAAAATGCTTTACTCCAAGTAACGATAGGGAAGCTTTCGAAGTCCGGTGATGAGGGAGGGATCGTTGCCAAGGGACTAGGGGAGCTTCAGCTGCAAATGAAGGATCTCGATCCCAGTGGGATCGACTTCGCCAAACGCGGGTTTCTAGGGAAGTTTTTTAATCCGCTAAGATCCTACTTCCATCAGTTCGATATAGCGGATATGGTCATTGCTGAAATTATGGAAACGCTGAATAAAGGGAAATTAGGTTTGAAGGATGACAATACGACACTTCTTCTCGAACAACACGCACTTCGTGATCTTACCAAAAAGCTTCGTAAAGAGATCCAATTAGCTTCTTATATGGATGAAACCATTGAAACGCAAATCGCGCTCGCCAAAGCCCGAAATGATGACCCTGAGAAGATCAAATTCATTACAGAAGAGGTTCTATTTCCACTTCGTCAGAGGACACTGGATATGCAAGCCATGATGGCGGTCAATCAACAAGGGTTCATTACTTTCGAGGTCGTTATCCGAAATAATAAGGAACTTATCCGCGGGGTTGATCGTGCAAGCACAGTAACGGTAGCGGCGTTACGCGTCGCAGTCACGGCTGCAAGTGCCTTGGCCAACCAACGCGTGGTGCTTAAACAGCTCAATGCCTTATATACCACCACGAACACGTTCATCGAGCATACGGGGCAGATGCTTAAACAACAGGGGGTAGAGATTCACAAAGGTGCTATAGAGGCCAGTATTTCAGTAGACTCGCTCAAAAAAGCATTCGCTGACAGCTTTGAAGCCTTGCATGCGATCAGTACTTATAAGCAAGAAGCGCTTCCGAAAATGCGCGAAACGATTACACAATTCCGTGAATTAGCGGAAACCGGAGAGAAGCAGATTCTGCGGCTTGAGAGAGGCGCGGCTGTGGGATTATAAGGAAAGACCTCGGACTTCAGTAAAAAGTCCGAGGTTTCTTTTTGTTGGTAAGGAGCATACTGCTTAGTCGCGGATTTCAACGATCAATTCAAATAAATCACCTAAGTGCGTTAGTCAGATATCTCCAAATTAAAACGAGAATTTCTTTCAAAAGAGGTCCAATAGTCAGATTCTGCCGAATTAATTTACCTATTTTGCTTGCCAGGTGGTTGTTTGGGTGGATTTAGTTTGGCTATTACGGACTAACTAAGATTTGATGACGCAGCTAGTGAGGTTAATTCGGTAATTTCGGACTAATGGGCAGCTACGATTTCCCCTTGCGGGTCATCTCCGCAAGTGAAACCCACTGCTCATCGGTCACCTCGAGCAGGTCGTTGAACTGCCCGGCGCCTTGCAGCCACTCGCCGCCGTCAATCGTGATCACTTCGCCGTTAATATAGGCGGCGAAGTCCGAAATCAGATAAGCGGCGAGGTTCGCCAGCTCATCTTTCTCCCCAACCCGCCCCATCGGGACGCGGTTCAGGAGCTTCTGCGACAGCTCGGGCGTGGGAGCCAATCGGCTCCACGCACCATCGGTCGGGAACAATCCCGGCGCGATCGCGACTTGCCGGATCCCGTACCGCGCCCACTCGACGGCGAGTGAGCGGGTGAGGGCAAGCACGCCGGCCTTCGCCGCGGCGGAAGGCACAACAAAGGCGGATCCGGTGGAGGCGTAGGAGGTGACGATGTTCAACATCGTACCTCCTACGCCTTGCTCGATCCACCTTTTTCCCAGCTCCAGCGTGGTGTAAAACGTCCCGTGGAGCACAATGTTCAGCACCGCATCGACCGCTCGCGGTGACAAGTGCTCGGTCGGGCTAGCGAAATTGCCCGCCGCATTATTAATCAGCACGTCGATGCGACCGAAGTGCTGCTCCACCGCAGTGATCATGGCAGCAACCTGCTGCGGATCACGTACATCGCAGGGATGGTAGAACACATCCCCGCCGTCAGTGCTCATTTCCGTCGCCGCTTTCGCGAGCACTTCTTCCCGCCGGCTGGTGATGGCAAGCTTAGCCCCAAGCGATAGGAATTTCTCACCCATTGCGCGACCGAGACCCGTGCCACCGCCTGTAATCAGTACAACCTTATCTTGGAGTAATGCACCACTGAACATTATGACTCACGCTCCTTTGTACCATGGATATAGATATTGGACAGCGCTTACATTGATGCGGATAACTCATGTTCTCATACCAGTAACCCAGCTGTCTAGTGCCAATAGGACCCTTGGAGCCTTGCACAAACAAGGGACTTCATGTTGTGCAGGATCCTAAATACAGTTGAAATTGACCGTTGTAATGTTGTATTCTAGTGATTAAAAATTAGAGACAGAGGAGTGGCAATCTTGGAGATTAAAGTGGATGATTTATCTGGTCCTGAAGTGGTAGCGTTAATCATGGAACATCTTCTACATATGCAATCGTTATCCCCGCCTGAAAGTACACATGCCCTAAATCTGGATGGATTGAAAAAGCCGGATGTGACATTTTGGAGTGGATGGGAACAAGGTGAATTAGTTGGTTGCGGGGCTCTCAAAGAGCTGGATAGTCAGCATGGGGAATTAAAATCAATGCGAACTTCCACCACGCATCACAGAAAAGGCGTAGCTAAGCGAATTCTTGAACACATCATTGAAGAAGCGAAGAGACGAGGCTATACACGGATAAGCTTGGAAACGGGTTCAATGGAAGCTTTCGAACCTGCTAGAAAGCTGTATGAAAATTCTGGGTTTACCTATTGTAAGCCGTTTGCCGATTACACCGATGACCCGCTAAGTTCATTCATGACCTTGGAATTATAAAGTTCATTTTAAAATGGAGATCTTCAGCACGTTGCTGGGGGTCTTTTTTCATTCCCTTTTCCGCACATGAAAAAAAGGAGGTCCAACTCGACCTCCTCCTCAGAAAATTCCCTCACTTACCCCGCTAAAACAAACTTCTCCAACACATGCCTCACGCCATCCTCGTTGTTGCTCTTCGTAACGAAGTTTGCCAACGCTTTAAGCTCAGGCAGCGCATTCTCCATCGCAACGCCGAGGCCCGCGACTTCCAACATTTCCCGATCGTTCCAAGCATCGCCTAATGCAATTACTTCATCTAAAGAGCAGCCGATGTGCTCAGCTAGGAACGTGATCGCATGTCCCTTGGTGCCTTCCTTATGCATGAATTCCAAATAGTGCGGTTTGGACTTCGTGATGTGCATTTGGTCGCCGAGAATGGGGAGAAGTTCTTCGCGAATTTGGTCACAAACCTCGGGTGTGTCAACGATCAGCAGCTTCGGCTGCGGAATATCAATCCATTGGCGCAAATCGCCAATGATATAAGGCGTCTTGGACAAGCTCACATATTTTTTAATCTTTTCGTTATCCTCACCTGCATAAAGCTCATCCCCGTGGTAAAGCTGAAGATGATAGTTGTTTTTCTCGCAGTAATCGAGCAAGTAGCGGGCACTCTCTACAGGTACAGTACGCTCATAGAGGACCTCTCCGTCTAATAAATTTTTGATCAAGGCCCCTTGATACGTAATAATAGGGACGTTGAGCCCGATGCGATTGGCAATTTTGGATGCAGAAGCGAAGCTTCGACCTGTTGCAATTGTCACGGTTACGCCTTTGGCAACGGCTTGATGCATGGCATCTACCGTCTCTTGTGATATCGTCAAATCATCACGCAGCAGCGTATCATCTAAGTCAGCAGCAACTAATTTATACGTCATATTTCTCACCGATCCTATTCGTCATCTCTATTAAAATTCTGCTAATAGCATACCCGAATTGCTAGAGAATTGCTACAATAAGCGCATACAAAATAGCGAAAAGGAGGCACTTTAACGATGACATCAACTTACACGAATGACTTGGAAAAATGGCTTAGAGCCCATGCGAACGCGGGGAATGCCCCAAGTATGGAAGCTTATATGAAGAATCATTTTCCTTTTCTGGGTATTCGAAATCCGGAACGCGTTGCGCTGACCAAGCAATTCACGAAGGAGCATGGCTTTCCGAAAGGGGAGGAGGCGGTTCGCGTCGCCCAGGAGCTATGGCAATTGCCCGAGCGCGAGTTTGCCTACACGGCGATTCTAATGCTTTTGCAAGTGAGAAAAACAGTGACTGCTGAGCATATAGATACGCTGGAACATTTCATCGTAACCCAATCCTGGTGGGACACCGTCGACACGATTGCTGATCACTTGATTGGCTTTCATCTTCAACGATTCCCAGAGCTTATTCCGGTATATGTGGAGAAATGGTTAGGTTCTACTAACATGTGGCTGCAGCGAACCGCAATCTTATTTCAGTTGAAGTATAAAAAGAAGACCGACGTCCCGTTGCTATTTCATTGCATCACGACAATGGCTCATTCGAAGGAATTCTTCATCCGCAAAGCGATTGGATGGGCGCTGCGCGAGTATTCCAAGACGGATGCCGCAGTCGTACAGTCTTTCGTTGCTAGCACCGAGTTATCTCCGCTTAGCGTTCGTGAGGCACTTAAAGTAATTGAGCGAAAACAACCAAATACTGAAACGTAGCTGAAAGTTTCCTGAAGACGGTTGACATTGATAATCATTTTCATTATTATGTATTGAGAATCAATATCAATCATACATAATTGTCATTCAGGAGGGTCCACCATGCTTCGTTTCAACAAACAAAAAACAACTAAAGTCACTTTCACTGTTCTTTCAGTGTGTATGGCAGCACTACTCGTAACAGCTTGCGGAAGTGATAAAGATGCAGCAAGCACAACAACACCGGCAACTTCAACTGCCCCAGCAGCTACGGCACCAGCTACAGCAACACCAGCTCCAGCTGTTGATAAAGTTGTTAAAGATAGCATGGGTCATGACGTTAAGGTTCCTGCAAGCCCGAAAGCAGTTATCGCTTCTTACTTGGAAGATCCACTTCTTGCACTTGGCGTTAAACCAGCTGTTCAATGGTCTGTGAAGGATACAACGGTTCAGGACTACCTACAAACACAACTTGCTGGCGTACCTACGATTGGTTACGATCTTCCAGTTGAGTCCGTTCTGAAAGCAAATCCAGATTTCATGATCGTCGGCAATGAGTCAGCGGTTGAAAAAGGTCTTTATGATCAGTACTCCAAAGTCGTACCAACATTCGTTCTTGGCAGCGAGGTAACAGCTGACTATCGTAAGACGCTTTTGAAAATGGGCGAACTTCTTAACAAGACAGATGCAGCGAACGCAGCGCTGAAAAAATATGATCAAAAAGTAACTGAAACAAAAGCGAAGCTTGCTTCAACAGTTGGTGATAAGAAGGTTGCCATCCTTTGGTTAACGAACAAAGCTTTCTATGTTGTTAACGGTAAAGTAGCTAGCGGAGCAGTTGCTTATGGCGATCTTGGTTTGAAAATGCCGAACATTCTAGCTGTATTACCAGATGCTAAAGCGAACTGGACAGCGATTTCCCTAGAGAAACTTGCGCAATTGGATGCAGACTACCTCTTCTTGGTGAACAGTGATAAAGGTCAAGCTGGCAACCTAGAAGATCCGCTTTGGAAGAACATTCCTGCGGTTAAATCAGGTAAAGTATTTGAAATGGACACGAAGAGCAGCTGGTTGTACAACGGTGTTATCGCAGGCGAGCGCGTGATGGACGATATCGTTAAAGTCATTAAGTAAATTGGAGGCTATTGTATGATGGGGTCAGATAAGCAAGTATCCTCAGCCAATCCCCCATTGAAATCGCGTCCGCTAGCTGCATCAGTCATTATTTTAGGTGGATTGGCTTTGTTGCTGATTAGCTTGATTGCCTCTATTTCGGTAGGGGCTGCAGATATCTCTTTCGGTGAGGTATGGCAAGCCATCTTTCATTTTAATTCTGATTTGACAGAGCATTTGATTATTCAACAATTAAGGCTTCCGCGAGCAATCGCAGGAGCGTTGGTTGGGGCAGCTTTTGCTGTAGCAGGAGCGATTATGCAAGGTGTAACGCGCAATCCGTTATCGGACCCGGGTATTCTCGGAATCAACGCAGGTGCAGGCTTTATGCTTGCCCTGTGTTTTGCCTTTTTACCGCAGCTGCCGTTTCATTATGTCATTCTATTTTGTTTTCTCGGTGCTGCGATAGGAACGGGGCTCGTATATGGCATTAGCGCGATGGCTAGGGGAGGCGTAACCCCTGTTCGAATCGTCTTGGCTGGGTCAGCTGTCAGTGCTTTGCTGCTGGCGCTCAGTGAAGGGATTGCGATATCCTATCATATTGGTCAGGATCTCGCTTTTTGGTTAGCAGGAGGAGTCGCGGGTACGAAATGGTTGCAAGTTGACATCATGGCACCATGGATTATTGGTGCTTTACTGTGCGCGTTTTTCATCTCACCTTGGATTACGCTGTTAAGCATGGGGGAAGATGTTGCAACAGGCCTCGGATTACGGACAGGGCTTGTTAAGCTAGCAGCATTCGTGCTAGTTCTGGTCCTAGCGGGTGCGTCTGTGGCAACGGTAGGAGCTATTGGATTCATTGGTCTTATTATTCCGCACGTTGTTCGCTACCTGGTTGGCGTTGACTATCGTTGGATTATCCCAACCTCAGCCGTATTAGGCGGGTTGCTGGTTGTGGTGGCTGATATTGGAGCCCGCATGGTGAACCCTCCGTTTGAGACGCCGATAGGTGCCATTATCGCTCTGATTGGTGTGCCCTTCTTCCTCTACCTTGCACGTACAAAGGGGAGGGATTAGGTGTGACAATGATGGAGCAGAGAAGCGTAAAGAAACCGAGATTGTCTAAAACGATCACGGTTATGTCGATATTAGCGGTTCTTATTATCATCGTTTTTATTATTAGTATGAATACAGGTGTCATCCGTTTGAGCCCTCTTGAGGTGCTGCGAACATTCTTCGGAGGCGGTACAGCGAAGCAGGGGATTATTCTCTTTGATTTTCGGCTTCCGCGGATTGTAATCTCGATCTTAGTTGGAGCGGGACTAGCGGTTTCTGGAGCCATCCTGCAAGGGATTTCGCGAAATATGCTGGCCGACCCAGGGATTCTGGGTATTAATGCAGGAGCGGGACTTGCGATCATTCTGGTCGTTTCCTTTTATCCTAATAATGCTGCGGGTCCATTATTCTTCATGCCGATGATCGCTATGGTGGGGGCGGGCTTGGCCGCTCTGCTGATTTATACCCTTTCATATATAAAAGGCAAAGGCATTTCGTCGTCTCGTCTTCTCCTTGTGGGGATAGCGGTATCCGCGGGGATAGCTTCTTTGATGATTGTGCTCAGCATTCGCTTGGATCCAACTGACTTTCAATTCGTACAGATCTGGTTAGCTGGCAGTATTTGGGGGACGAATTGGAAGTTTGTTCTTGCCTTATTACCGTGGATCGTCATCCTCATTCCTTACGTCATGTTCAAAGCGAATGTGTTGAATGTGCTGAACCTAGGGGAGCAGACGTCCATTGGATTAGGGATAAGAATGGAGCGGGAACGACTTGGCTTGCTGGCTGCGGCTGTTGCGCTTGCAGGCGCATGTGTTGCTGTCGGTGGTGGGATTGGCTTTGTAGGGCTGATAGGCCCTCATCTGGCCAGGAGATTAGTTGGACCGAAGCATCAGTATTTGATTCCAGCCTCGGCACTCACCGGAGGATTGCTGCTTATCGTCGCGGATACGATAGCGCGAGGCATGTTTCAGCCGACAGAGATTCCGACAGGTATCGTGGCCGCTGTTATCGGGGCGCCATATTTTCTGTACTTATTAGTTCGAACGAGGACTTCGTAAGAGGCAAAAGATAGAAATCCACATGGGCTTGATAGCCTGTTGTGGATTTTTCTCATTTTAGCAACAAGGTAGTAAATGTTAGATAACTTAACGCATATACTAATAAAATAAATAAATTGTCATATATATTGACATAATACTCACATTCGATTAAAGTGATTAAAATTCTTCTCTAGCGCGCTGCGCCGAAGAGAGGCAAAGGGAGAGATGGGAGATGGCTCACATGCGAACCAATGATTTGTTAGCGAGATTACCCAAGGTGGATCTTCATTTACATTTGGATGGAAGTGTGAAGCCCGAGACGATTCTGGAGCTCGCTCTCCAACAAGGTATTTCACTTCCTGTGTACGATAAAGATGGGCTGATCCCGCATATGCGAGTGACTGACAATTGCGGCAGCCTTATTGAATATTTAGGCAAATTCGATTTTACAACGCGCTTCCTACAAACAGGCGCAGCCTTAGAGCGTGTTGCCTATGAAGTCGTTGAACAATCCGTGGAGCACAACTGCCGTTATGTTGAGGTTCGGTTTGCGCCCCAATTGCATCGCAATATGGGGTTAACGCTGGAAGAGACGTTCCACTACGTCATTGAGGGGCTGAAGCGTGCGCAATGCGATTTTGGAACGAGATTCGGCGTTATTGCAATTTGTATGCGAAATCACGCTTGTGCAGATAATTTGGAAGTCATTGAAGCGGCAGCGAAGTTTGTGGGGAAGGGTGTCGTAGCTGTTGATTTGGCTGGTGATGAGGCGACCTATCCGCCTGAATTTTTCCGTGAAGTATTCGCTAGATCACGTAAACTAGGCATTCCTGTTACCATTCATGCTGGTGAAGCCGCAGGTGCGGTTAACGTCTATGAGGCGGTCACACATCTAGGTGCTACGCGAATAGGGCATGGCGTGAGGCTGCGTGAGAATGCCGATATTTTGGAACTGGTCAAAGCCAGGCGGATCCCACTGGAGATGTGTCCAATCTCTAATATCCAAACGAAGGCTGTAGCTTCGTGGGAGGCGTACCCAATCCGAGAATACATGGATCAAGGACTGATTGTGACGATCAACACCGATAATCCAAGCGTATCGGGCACCAACATCACGAATGAGTACCGCGCGCTCGCGGAGCGATTTGCCTTTACAACACCGGAGTTGGTGAAACTGATCATGAATGGTGTAGAGGCGGCTTTTATGGAAGAATGCGATAAAGTGATGTTCAGACAAGAGATGGAAGCTGAGCTTAGCAGCTTGGGTGTGTATAGTTGAGCGGAGGATAAGAAGAATCTGTTGCGATGCGCAGCGGATTCTTTTTTTTGTTCAGGGAGGTTTAAGATACAGTTAGGCACAATTTCTATGAAGAGGCAGGTCTTACACGTTCGGTAATGCGTAATACCATAATTTGTAGTATAATAGAGTAATAATTTAATAGACTTATGCGTACCTTCTAACGTATGATTGCCCGTCTTTTTGGCAATAAAGCTACGACAGGAGGTGAGCGATTTGTCTGAGAAAAAAGGTGATGATGAAATGCTAAACAAACAAATAACGCCACAGACTCAACCTATTATTCGCAGAGTGGCTACCAATGAGGAAGCTATGGCGGCAGCGGCTCAGGAAATGAAAAAATTCAGTGAGACGTTGAAAAAGTTGGCGAAGAACTAGATGACAGAATACGTTTCGTTATCTATCGAACAAATTATAGCGATCCACGATTACCAACGCGAGTTGTACGGTGGATTGGAAGGAATCAAAGAGCCAGGATATCTTGATCTTATCGTAGACAAGCCTTTTACGGAATTCTACGGAGAGCAACAATATCCTGGCTTATTTTTGAAAGCGGCTGTGTATATGCATGGACTTGCTACGGCTCATGCTTTTAATGACGCGAATAAGAGAACAGCGGTTGTTGTATGTGCAGTGTTCTTAAACATAAATGGTTTCCCTTTGAATGCAGATGCAAACGATGAATTGTTTAGTGTTGCGCTGCGAGTAGCAACGAAGAAAATGGACTTATACGATCTAGCGGACTGGTTGCAAGAGAATTCATGATAGTTCATGATAGCACCGCGTTTTATCATCTGCCTCAGTTAGGAATGAAAATGAATTGAAAGGATGCACGGCATGCACACATATATCATTACTGGCGGTTCCAAAGGCCTGGGCGCTGCCATCATCCGGCAGCTGCTAGAGCAAGGAGCCGCGGTCCACTGCATTTCCCGCAGCGAGAACGAGACCTTGCGCCAAGATGCGCTGCGCATGGAAGGTCAGCTGACCTTCCACGCTTACGACTTGGCGCAAACCCAAGGCCTCGATTCGCTCATGGAGCGAATCCTAACAGAGCATGATGGCGTGACCTCCATCACGCTCATCAACAACGCGGGCATGATCGAGCCGATGGTCTCGATCGGCCGAGCAGACCCGGACGACCTGCAGCGCAGCCTGCAGGTCAATCTCGTCGCACCCGCGGTGCTGACGAACAGCTTCATTCGGCTCACGCAGGCGTGGCCGATCCTGAAGCGTGTCGTCGGTATCTCCTCCGGTGCGGGGGGCAAACCCTACCCTGGCTGGGGTGCCTACTGCACCGCCAAAGCCGGGCTCGATATGCTGACGCGCTGCGTCGGCGTCGAGCAGTTGAAACAGCCACACCCGGTGCTGATCTGCAGCGTGGCCCCGGGTGTGGTGGACACCGATATGCAGCGGGAGATTCGCGCTGCCTCGGAAGAGGACTTCCCGCAGGTGGGCCGGTTCGTCCAGCTCAAAGAGCAGGGCGAGCTGCGCTCACCCGAAGATACTGCCAAGCAGCTGCTTCACCTGCTACAAGCGAATGCATTCGAGCAAGGCGAGGTCGCCGACTTGCGAACGAAAGAGCCCGTGTCGTAATCCGACACGGGCTTTTTTCTATATCAACCTACTGAATGCTTCCGCTAACCTTGCCCCCAGCCGAAAGCTCCGAAGTACAGAACTTGCAACGTGAAGCCTGCGCAGGTATTTCAGACAAGCAATGCGGACAATCTTTGGTTGTTGCCGCTTTTTCCTTCGGTGCTTCTTTCTTACGGAATTTACCGATTTGACGGACAACCATGAAAATAACGAACGCTACGATCAAGAAATCCAAGAAGGTGGATAGGAATTGACCATATTTAAAAACGGGCGCTTCAGCCTTAATAGCATCTGCTAATGTATCATAATGTGTCCCATTTAATGCAACAAACAAATTATTGAAATTCACTTTACCAATGAGCAAGCCAACGAGCGGCATCACCAAATCATTTACAATAGACGTTATGACTTTACCGAAAGCCCCTCCGATAATAACCCCGACTGCAAGGTCGAGCATGTTCCCTTTAAATGCAAAATCCTTGAATTCTTTTAGCATGATGTACCCCCATGAGACTATGATTGATAGCATTGTACCATAGTTAATAGAGCCCAAACAAATGGGCTTCCAGCAGCTATAGAGATGTTTTTTTATTTATAGGAAAGGAGGCTATATCTATGTCTTCATCTATTTCTTCATCAATACTTCTATTCACGCCTTCACGGCGATAATTTCCTTCAAAGCTTGAACAAGCACCGCATTCTCATCGGAAGTCCCAATCGAAATCCGAACGTGATTCGGAAGATTCCAACCTCCGCCATACCGAACGATAACCCCGCGACTCATCAAATTGTCGTACATGTTTTTGGCTTCTATTCCCAGATCGACGAGTACGAAGTTACTCATACTTGGCGTGAACGGGAGTGCTAATGCGCGCAATTCGGTGTAAAGCTCTTCCCGCACTTTGGCATTATTAGAACGTGTTGCCTCAAGATGCTCATCGTCCTTGATCGCAGCAGCAGCGCCGACTTGTGCGAGCATGTTCACATTAAACGGCTCTTTGACTTGTCGAATCCGCTCCAAAATACCTGCATCTGCGATGCCGTACCCCACGCGAATACCTGCTAATCCATATATTTTAGAGAAGGTTTGCAGGACCACGACGGGAAAACCTTCGTGGACAAGCGCAAGACCATCGCAGTAATCATCTGCCGTGACGAAATGGCTATACGCACCATCAAAGATCACAAGCACATGCGAAGGGAGACTCTTCACGAGTCGGTGTAAATCCGTTTTCTTCATATATGTGCCTGTCGGATTGTTAGGTGAACAAATATAGAGCATTTTCGTACGTCCTGTTACAGCTGCGAGAATATCTTCTACCTCATAGCGAAAGTTCTCACCGAGTGGTACTTGTATAATGCTAGCACCAAGTAAGTTGGCTCCAAATTCGTACTCACTAAATGTCGGTGAGGGTACAATGACCTCATCACCAGGTTCTAGGTAAGTTTCGGAGAGGAGCGTAATGAGTTCATCTCCGCCATTCGTAACAAGGACTTGAGCAGGCGTGAATCCACGTTTTTCCGCAATAACCTCTCTTAGATTAACGGTCTCCGCATCTGGATAGCGATGAATATCAGTTAAATATGCTTGGATAGCCTCCAGAGCAAGGGGGGAAGGGCCTAACGGATTTTCATTAGATGCTATTTTCGTAACCTGTGTGACCCCGTATTCGCGTTGAACCTCCCAAATGGGTTTTCCGGGAGTGTAGGGCTTCATTTGTGATAAGATGCTGCGGGGCTTGATATTTTCGATACCTGGACCTTTCATAACCATCACTCCTTATTCCAAAAAAACACTTTAATTAAATACTACATTAACTCGGTAAAGTAGTAAAGTAAAAAGTTTACATACCCAGTTAATGTCAATATGGTATATGATACAAATTATAGGTGTTTAGCTAATAGAAGGGATGTCACCAAGATGGGGAAGATGAGATTCGGTATTCGTGCCAAAATTATGATTGGATATATATTCATCATTTTCTGTTTAACCCTTTCATTTGTAATCGTCAATTATCAGTTGGCCGCCATGCAAAGGGATCGTAACTATGTGATTGAGCACGACTTTGCCGTCAATAGGGAATCGAATCTTCTTGAGAAGTATGTAATGGATATGGAAAATGGACAAAGAGGCTACCTACTCACTGGGGATTTTAAATATTTAGAGTCTTTTACGACTGGAGAGACGAAGTGGAGAGATTCCTTTAATCAACTAAAAGAATTAACGAGTGATAATTCTGTTCAGGAGAAGAATCTGGGCACCCTTAAACAATCGATAGAAAATTGGCTTGTTCAAACAGGTGGGGCCATCCCCACGATGAGAAGTGGTCTTGAAAACGAGAGCAATTTTAATTTTACATTCTTTATTACTCACCAAAATATACTCGATATTCGCTCACAATTAAGTCGATTTCGCAGCTTAGAAATGGGGTATGTCAAGGATCGAGCGGCACACTTGGATGCGCAGAATGAGATGCTTACCAACTCGTTATTTGTCATGCTTGGGCTTGTAATCGTCTTCTCATTGATTGCCGCGTTAGTCATTTCGAGATCGATCGTTGGAACGATTAAACAGGTCAACAAGAGCATCATCAAGCTGAGCTCCATGAAGCGGGATCGTTCGAAGCGTATTCATGTCACAATGAATGATGAGGTGAAGGATCTGGCTGATGCCACGAATGTCTTGCTGGAAAGTCAAGAAGAAATCGAGTGGCAGCAGCGGAAGCTGACAGAGGTCGTCCATATGTTGCAAGGTATTTCCGACTTGGAAACGCTGGGTACATCATTTATTCGTAAAGCGGCTGAATTGTTTGGAGCTTCCTTCGGTGTATTCTACATTCGAAGCGCACACGAAGCTAAGAAAAGTATGATGAGGTTGGCGGCTTATGCGGCGATGGGTGAGAGTGCAGAAGCAGGTAAATCGTATTTTCTACTGGGGGAAGGCTTGATTGGTCAGTGTGCGATGGAGAAGCGAATGGTACACCTTACCCACGTTCCTGAAAACTATATCAAATTGAAATCGGGACTGGGGTCAGCAAGTCCACAGAGTGTACTCATTGTTCCAATTATCCATAATCAAGAAGTCATTGCTATTATGGAGCTGGCTTCTTTTGATAAATTTACGTCGCTTCAGCTAAGTTTGTTGGATGATATTCTAGAAGTGTTAGGAACTATCGTACATAGCGTGCAAACGCGTGTCGAGGTTGAGCGGCTTCTGAAAGAGTATCGGGCTATGACCGAGGAGCTTCAAAGTCAGCAAGAAGAACTGCATAAGACCAACGAACAACTGGAAGAAAGAAATCGCTACGCGGATGAAAGGTCGAGAGAGTTGGAGCACATGAAAGCCTCCTTTGAAGAACACGCTATTCAATTGGAGGTGAGCTCGCGATACAAATCGGAGTTTTTGGCTAACATGTCCCATGAGCTGCGTACGCCACTTAACAGCATCCTGATCCTTTCCCAGATGCTCCAGGAGAATAATAATCGAACCTTGACACATGATGAACAAGAATATGCGCGTGTTATTCATACTTCAGGGAATGATTTACTGCTACTAATCAATGATATTTTGGATTTGTCCAAAGTTGAAGCTGGTAAGTTGGATATTCATATTAGCGAGCTGCATACTAGTTGGCTTCCGGAGCTATTGCAAAGTCAATTTGAAAAAGTGGCCGAACAGCGAAAGCTTGCTTTTCATATTGAAACGGATGCTCAACTGCCGGAAATCTTCTATACAGATGAACAAAGGCTCAGCCAAATTATTAAAAATTTGCTCTCTAACGCGTTCAAGTTCACGCATGAAGGTTCTGTTCAGGTGGATATTCGCATGTGCAGTGTTGATCAAATTGTGGAACTATTGCCTTCTTCTAAACATTCACAGGTTATGGCTGTTTCCGTCAGAGATACGGGGATAGGAATACCGCCTGATAAGCAAGAAGCCATTTTTGAACCATTCCGTCAAGCAGATGGCACAACGAACCGCAAGTACGGAGGAACAGGCTTGGGTTTGTCAATTAGCCGAGAGTTAGCCAGACTTCTTGGAGGTTGCATCCATATGCAAAGTGAGGAAGGTAAAGGGAGTACTTTTACGCTATTCGTGCCGTCTGTACCTCATCTGTTAGGTGAAACCACCGCCATGCATATGGAAGCTGCAGCGGCATCGACTACAGCAACTAATGAATTTCTGTTACGCGATACCAGTAAGAAAACCTCAGATTTGGAGGAAAGCTATCATTTTAAAGATAGAAAAGTGCTTGTTGTTGATGACGATGTGCGAAACGTATTTGCGCTATGTAATGCATTTGAACAAGAAGGTATCATCGTGAGCGTTGCTCAGAACGGGCAAGAGTGCCTAGAGTTGTTGGCGAAAGATAATGGCATTGAACTCATCCTCATGGATATCATGATGCCGGTTATGGATGGCTATGAAGCGATGCGTTTGATTAGAAAAAGTAGTCGATATGCGGAGGTCCCGATCATAGCCCTTACCGCCAAAGCAATGAAACAGGACAGGGACATCTGCTTACAGGCTGGTGCATCCGATTATATTAGCAAGCCGCTGCATTTAAGTCAGCTACTTTCACTTATGCATGTTTGGTTAAATAAATAAAACGAAAAGACCTTTGCATACCTTCCAATAAGGAAGTAGTCAAAGGTCTTTTATGTCACAGCACATTTCGGTCTGTATGAACTTCAAAATGGTAGATGGTGTTGCGCGTCAATACACGGAAATCCAATCCGTCTTGATCAATCGCTTGCACGCGTGTTGTATTGAATGGTGTATGTTGCCGAACCCCTGATAACGTCATTGGACATCCTACTTCGGTCGGGTTCACTTCACGAAATGTTTGCCCTTGAATCTCATCGAAATCGAATCGATCTGACCGATGCTTGGGGGTAATCCCATCCACCTCATAGATTTGCAGTAGCTTTAACAACCTCATCCTGGAGCCCTCCCGTCTGTTGCTTTCGTTTTCATTATACACGGACACCTCATTTTTGGCGAAGTCTACAAACCTAACATAAACCTAAAGAAGTCTTCATACTTTCCTAGCTTCCCAAATATACAATAGTTTTATCTGAACCGGGGGTGTTGCGAGATGCTACACATGAAAGTGCTAATCGAGGAAAAAGAAGTTCTCATTTTTTTGAATCCATGTACCAGGAGTTTTCACAGCGAGCCATTGAAACGATAACGAAGCATTTAAATAATGCTCAGGTACGGGATGTGTTTGATAACCTGGGATTAGTTCATACAACGAATACAGAGGTAACGCTCTTCTCATTAAATGGTGAGATGGAGGCCATTCTCATGTCTTAATCGCGGTCTAGCCCTTTTCATTACTTTTAGCTAAAATGAAGGGTGTTAGAACAAGGAGGCAGATACATATGGCTGTTATGAAATTGGATCATGTAGGCGTCATGGTAGCAAACTTAGAAGCATCCATTGCATTTTATGTGAATGTGATCGGACTTAAGCACAAAGGTACGTTACTTCATACGAATGGCATAATTCGGCTTGGTTTTCTTGGCTTTGAAGCCAAAGATGAAACGGAAGTTGAATTAATTGAAGGTTATAACGCGAGCTTACCGCAGGAAGGTAAAGTGCATCACTTGGCTTTTACAGTAGATGATGTGGAAGCAGAATTCGATAGAATTCAAGGTCTACAGGTCGATCAGCTGGATACGGAAATTACAACACTTCCGAACGGTTCTAGGTATTTCTTCTTTAATGGGCTAGATCGCGAGCGAATTGAATTTTTTCAATCGACACGTGGATAGGTTTAACATTTGCTAGATACGGGCATCCTTTTACTAGAGTGATAGATTCTAGCAAAGAGGTGCTTTTTTTATGCGCAAGATGTGGACGCAAACAATGATAGGTATAACTATTATTTGTTTATTCTTCGGGTGGATTCGCCACGTGGATGCACAGGCCAAACAAGATGCGCAGCTACTTTTGAATGTGGCCGTGCCCTTTATGCAAACAAATCAACAAATTACCTTCAAATATACAGGCTATTTTGGAACGTGTGATGGTTTGGATACCAAGGTCATGGCTGCTGGCGCTAGCTTATCGCAGGAACTGGGCTTTCGATCAATGAATAATGAACAACTTCCCACGAAACACGGTATCTATATTGTAAAATCAGAGGTTGAAGCCGGCGCCGTCATGACACTAACGGTTGCTAGCCCTGTCGGACAATCAGCATGTTATGCCGTATTACGATTAGATGCTTCGGGTAATGCGGAGCATGACCGCCTTCTACAATGGCAGGAACAAATGAGTACACAGTTAAAGGAAGTGGGCATTCAAGGCAAGTGGAATGTGATGATACAAGGAAACGCCGCTGAGGACATCTCATTGCAAAATAACCCCAAGGAATTCCTAGCGGAGCTAGTTCATGCCTATAAAGGAAATGTTGTTGAGAGTTATGAGGATACCACAACCTATAGTACATCGCTGGCATCGCCTGAATTCGAAGCTTCTATACGAAGCGGCAATCAGAAGGTGAATGTTCAAATCGCACTTCATCTAGATACGACTTCAGGCCTCTGGCGCTTGACCGTAGGAACACCGATTATCACAATGGAATATTAAATGGGGAAGGGGTGCTGATCGTGCATCCTTTTTTTTGCTTTTTACTTGTAGGAACAATTCGAAACAATTGCAATAATGGAACTTTTTCGAAGGGGTTGTAATTGGTTTCTGGGCATGGTACATTAGTCCTCGTTGTTCTGAAGCAAGTAATCATAAACGATATAAAGTGGACTTGCTTTCCGGCAATGAGGTATGGTAAGATGACTTTCCGACCGACAGACACCGACATAAATTGACAAGAAAAAAAGTGCTTGCAATTGAGAAACGTTCTGTGGTATATTACTTCTCGCTGCTTCGGTAACACGGCAGTGAGCGAAAGAAATTGATCTTTGAAAACTGAACAACGAGTGAGTAAGCACGAACGAGAAATCGTTCAAAAAAAGAGATTGTAAAATCTCGCTAGCAACGCAAATGAGCAATTAAGCTTTCAGATATGCGGACGAGCAATCGTCCAAACTATTATGGAGAGTTTGATCCTGGCTCAGGACGAACGCTGGCGGCGTGCCTAATACATGCAAGTCGAGCGGGTTTATCCTTCGGGGTAAGCTAGCGGCGGACGGGTGAGTAACACGTAGGTAACCTGCCTTTAAGACTGGGATAACTATCGGAAACGATAGCTAAGACCGGATAACTGGTTTTCTCGCATGAGAGAATCATAAAACACTAAAACACGGAGCA
>NZ_JBFUHL010000043.1:0-45944 GCF_056402415.1 Paenibacillus sp. P4_A9 | reverse complement strand
GAGCAGATGAGATTAAATCCACCATAATTTTGAATAGATTTTGGTGATATAATGTAAAATTCTCGAACTTCATCGTATAGACAGAAATGACAGCAACAACTTTACCTTGGTTAATGACAGGAGCAGCGAGGAGTGGAATGCCTCCTTCCAAACCTTTGTTAATAAAGAGTTTTTTCTCCTGAAGAATAGTTTGGATATAAGGGAAATCCTCCACCTTCATCGATTTGCCCACTTCGAATTGCTTACTGTTGGATTTTGCCAAAAGGCGAAGGTAACTGCCGTATTTATTTACCGTATAGATGCTGACTGCCTGCGATTTCATGACGGATTCCACGACACTAACGGTCGAAGTAAAGATTTTCTCTGGCTCCAGACTCTCCAACTCTTTAATAACGGAATAAATTTTACCAAAGCTATCTCCGTTATTCATAATTTGCTGCTGAAGCTCCTCTTTGACCTGTCGAGTCTCCTTAAACACCTCAGTTAAGAAATCGTGCTTCTCGGAAAGCGTATCCAGTTCCTGTCTCTTCGCTTCAAATAAAGTGTTTTTCCGCTCTACGGTATATCCGACGACTAACCCAATAAATATGTAAATGGCGATATGGAAGAAGAAGTCTGGGTCGTAAAAAAGGGAAAGCAATTCCCGGCCTGTATTGAGTTGATTGTCTATATAAAGTACGGTTGACATCCCGACAGCAAGCATGGATTGCCTATTGCCATAGAGAATGYCAAGTAAAATGATATATATAATTTTAATATCGAAAAAGTTTGATAAGCTGTCACCGATTTGCTGTCCGATCCATGCTGTTACTGCAAAAGCGAGTACATTCTCAGCATATGGCAACAGTGAACGAATGATTGGAATTAGTCTTGATGGTATATCTCGTTTCGTTTCTTTAACCCTAGTCTGCCTATGGGATAAATGCTTCTGAAAAAACCAATCATACGTCTTAGCAAGCCCCTGCTGGAACGTATATTTGTGCACCCAGTCTAACTCGTTCGAGATACGACTGTTGTCCAAACTGGAACGGTAGATATCACTTTGACGTTGATCTGCATGCACAAGCGACACCGATCCATGCATGCCTTCCAAAGTGCTAATCAACTCGTTAACTGAATTCTCCGTATTTGTGGACAAATTATAAACGCCACTCAGACTTGAATAGGACGAACGATAAATCGCGTCTGCCACATCTTCTACGTAGATGAAGTCTCTGCTTTGACCGCCATCTCCATAAACGACGAGTTCCTTTCCGTTCATCACTCTTTCCATAAATATGGAAATTACGCCACCTTCACCGACACTGCCTTGACGTGGACCATATACGTTAGAAAAACGGAAACAAAGTGTCTCCAGTCCATACATTTCCTTCCACTTGTTGCAATACGTTTCACCGATCCATTTATTAATGCCATAGGGAGAAATGGGATCACATGCCGCAGATTCAGATAGAGGGATTGCCTCATTGTTTCCATATACAGCAGCAGAAGATGCAAAAATAAACTTATGAACATTGTATTTCTGTGCTAAGGTTAGCATATTGGACAGTCCGAGAACATTGGATCTCGAATCAAGTAGCGGGTCTTCAACAGATATCTTCACATTCACTTGAGCCGCTAGATGAACGACAGTATCGAATCGGTTGCTGCGAAAGACCTCCTCACATTTCCGATCCTCCACAGATAAGATGTATCCCTTATGTTTAAAATCCACATTTTGCTTATTGCCGGTAGACAGATTATCAATAATGTAAACTTCATAGCCTTCTTTATAGAACCGTTCAGCGACAAAAGACCCAATAAATCCATATCCTCCTGTAATTAGCACTTTCATACCGATTTCCCCCAGGATAGATTTGATGTTCTTATAGTACTTATAGCATATTTTTTAGCAATTTCATAGTAATTTTCTACATATATTTAGCAATTAATAGTTCTTTAGAACTATTTTTATAATGAATTTCATTAATATTCCCAGGATTTGTATTGTAAAGACTTCCCCTGTCTGATACGATTTCAAAGATAGTTCATCAAGGGGGTAAATATCAATGAATTCTCCTCGTTTTCGCACGCTTATTGCAATCGTCCTAATTTTAGGACTTATCAGCTTTTTGGGTTACTGGAAGCTGCATGCAACTGATATAAACCGAGTTTCTTACTACTCAGTAGAAACGGATCAAGTTCTGAACAACMCCTATATGGGGTTTGTCATAGATGCAAGATATGATGAAGCCACGCAGCCCTTTCGGCTTGCTTATGCCAATTTGACATGGGCTGACCTGGAACCGGAAAAAGGGAAGTATGCATTTGATGCAATTGAAAAAAAATTTAAGTTTGCATTGTGGAAGTCAAAAGGGGTTTCACTTATTCTGCGAGTCATTCTTGATTATCCTCGAGAGAGTAAGCATATGGATATTCCAGACTGGTTGTATACAGAAATCGACGAAAAAGGTGACTGGTACGATATTAATTATGGGCAGGGATTCAGTCCTGACTACAGCAATCCTATACTAATCGAAAATCACGAACGTTTGATCCAAGCATTAGGAAACAGATATAATAACGATCCCCAAATCGCCTTTTTCGAGTTGGGGAGTATTGGGCATTGGGGCGAGTGGCATACCAAGAATGAAGGGGAYGCGCCCATCGCGTTTCCTAAAGAAGAAATTACCGATCAATATGTCAAACCGTATTTGCGTTATTTCGACCAAAAACGGCTGATGATGCGAAGACCACATGACATTGCATTGAACAATAATTTGGGGCTATTTAACGACGCTTTCGGGGACCGTAAGTCAACGATCGATGGATTCCTGAAATGGTATACCGATGGTTATAAGTCATGGTTAACTCAAAATGTTCAACCTGCCATGCCTGACTTCTGGAAGTCAGCGCCCAGCGGCGGCGAATTTACACCTGATGGCAACTATTTGAATAATGCTCATATTGAAGAAACCCTGCTGCAAACGAAGCTGACGCATGTCAGCTGGCTTGGTCCAAGCGCCCCCTCAGATGAACCTTTCGGCGGTCGTCTTCAACCGAATATCGACCGATTTCTGAAAACCATTGGATATCGTTTCGTAATTGCCAAGGAGTCCCATGAAAAGATTATTCGTGCAGGAAAATCTCTGCATGTCAAACTCAGCATAATCAACAGAGGTGTGGCACCATTTTATTTTGCTTGGCCTTTGGAACTTTCACTGTCCAATGAACAAGGCGATATCGTCACCCGTATGCGAACAAATTTGGATATTCGCGAATGGCTTCCAGGAGACATGGAGGTATCTGACACATTGCCTATACCGGCGAACCTCCCGCCTGGCACTTACAACGTCAACGCTGCGATACTCAACCCGCAAACCGGCAAACCAGAAGTAGACTTCGCGAATGACGGCAGGAGAAGTGACGGTCGTTATTCACTTGGAACTGTCCAAGTAATGGAATAGCAAATAAGCCCATGCTTTTGCATGGGTTTATTACCTATACTTATAAGATCGGTGAAATCAATTTCGAAATCGACTCCAGAAACCGGATTCGAAGCGACCGCTTCTCATATTCCTCCAGCGTCAACTCCATACACCCCTCCATATCCGCCCAGAAGGTGTTCTCCAGTTTCGTTGCCGTATCCTCATGAAATATCAGCGCATTCGTTTCGAAATTAAGCCGCAGGCTGCGAATATCGAAATTCGCTGTTCCCACAGAGGCCACTTTACCATCGACGATAATCGTTTTCGCATGCAGGAAACCGTAATCATACAGATAACATTTCACGCCTGCTCGGAGCAGCTCACCCACATAATACAAAGAAGCCCAATGCACGAATAGATGATCCGCTTTCTCTGGTATCATAATCCGCACATCAATCCCCGAAAGCGCAGCAATCCGCAAGGCATTCAACATACTTTCTTCAGGTATAAAATAAGGCGTTTGCAGCAATATGCGGCTCTTAGCCATATGAATCAGTTTGAGAAACGTATGCACAAAATGCGGCCAAGTCTCATTGGGACCACTAGCGACGATTTGCATCGGGACCTGTCCTTGTACGGTATCCTCCTTAATCGTTGGAAAATAACGAGCATCCACCTCCAACGCATCTGACGATGCTAGGTTCCAATCAAGAACAAACCGGGATTGCAACGCACGTACGACACTGCCTGTTAATCGAAGATGCGTATCCCGCCAATAGCCAAACTTTGGGTTTAAGCCTAGGTACTCATTACCAATATTAAATCCRCCTATATAGCCGATTTGACCGTCAATAATGACAAGCTTTCGATGATTTCGATAATTAACCCGATAATTAAGAAAAGGAATACGTGATGGAAAGAAGGCTGCTTTTTGTCCGCCTGCCTGTTCAAATTCCTTGAAAAATGAGTCCTTCAACTTACGCGAACCGATATCATCATACAAAAAGCGAACATCCACGCCCTGCTTCGCTTTTTGGGTGAGCACTTCCATAATGCGCTGACCCAGCGAATCATTCTTCACAATATAATATTGCATATGGATATGCTGCTCCGCTGCCTCGAGTCGGCTAATCAAATCATTAAACTTTTCGACCCCGTCCGTGAAAATATGTACGTCATTATCCTGCGACAGGAACGAATCATTCGTAGCTACATTCAAATAAATCAAATAGCGATACTCGGTTAGCATTGGATCGTTATAGGKAAAAGTTCCCTCCATGAGCTGCTGCCGCTGCTCGCCAATCACAGTCTGCATCCGTTCTAGCATACGCTTATTCCATTTATACAGTTTTCTGCGACTCAAATTTTGACCTAACATCACGTAGAGTAGGAAGCCGAGAATAGGAATGAACAACAGCACCATCAACCATGACCATGTTGCAGCCACATTACGACGCTCTAAGAACACCACGGTGAGCGCCAATAAAATATTGACGACGAATACCACGGTCAATACATGCGATAGCCAATCCACGCCCACAACCCACCAACTCCAAACCTCTAAAGTCTGCTGATCTTATTATACCTGAATTTTCTAAATAACGAAAAAGACCCCCTCATTCTTACGAATCAGGAGGCCAACTTCCTTAACCTTATGAGGTCATTTCAGTGTAAAGTGCGATATACTGCTGAGCAGATTTCCGCCAACTAAAGTCGCCTTTTTTCATATTCTGCTGAATCTTCTTCCAACTGTCACGATCATTCTTATAAAAGAAAACCGCGCGCCGGATGATATGCAGCATATCATGCGCGTTATAATGCGTGAAGGAGAAGCCTGTGCCTTCCCCTGTAAACTCATTATACGGCTGCACTGTATCCTTCAGACCGCCCGTTTCCCGTACAATTGGCACGGATCGATAGCGAAGTGCAATCAATTGCCCGATACCGCATGGCTCGAACTGGGATGGCATTAAGAAGAAATCCGAAGCGGCATAGAACTGATGAGCTAACGCTTCATCGAAGTATATGTGCGCTGACACTTTCGTGGGATGTGTTACCGCGGCGTTCCGAAACATTTGCTCATAGACAGGTTCGCCTGTTCCAAGTACAACAAGCTGTATGTCTAGCGCTAGAATCTCACGCAGCACGTGCTGAATCAGATCTAAACCCTTCTGCTGTACTAGGCGAGTCACTAGCACGATCATTGGAATGTCGGCATTCACAGGAAGTCCTAGACGCTCCTGAAGTGCCAACTTATTCTGCCCCTTCTTCGATAAGGAATCTCGATAATTCACAACCAGATTCTTGTCCGTCATAGGGTCGAAAACATCGTAATCAATCCCGTTCACGATGCCCGTTAATTGGTCTTTGCGGTGACGCAGCAGGCTGTCCAAAAACTCACCGTAAAACGACGTTTGAATTTCCTCTGCATACGTTTGACTTACCGTTGTAATCTGATCCGAATACAAAAGTCCACCCTTCAGAAAGCTAGCGCCGCCGTGAAGCTCTAACGCGGTTCCGGAGAAGTGATCGTCCGACAACCCGAACAAATCCTTGAACACCTGTTGGCCAAACACACCTTGGTATTTTAAGTTATGAACCGTCGTCATCGTCTTGATCTTGCTAAAGAAAGGCAAATGCTGATAATGCGCCTTCAGCAAAACAGGAATCATACCTGCTTGCCAATCGTGACAATGAATCACGTCCGGTTGGAAATCTAAGTAGGGCAGCGCCTCAATTACGCCTCGACAGAAGAAGCCGAATCGCTCAGCCTCATCCCCGTACCCATAGATCCCAGGCCGGTTGTAGTAAAACTCATTATCGACGAAATAAAAGGTAACCCCTTCATACACCAGCATATCAATCCCGATATATTGCTTTCGCCAACCCAGCTGCACTTCGAATGCCGTAACATGGGTCATCTCGTCCTTATATATAGCCTTGATATCGCCATATTTAGGCAAAATCACACGTACATCCAACCCCTGACGCGTCAGCTCCTTGGGCAAGGAGCCGATCACATCCGCTAATCCACCTGTCTTTATAAAAGGCACGGCCTCCGAAGCCGCGAACAGTATTTTCATCTTGCCACTCCTCTAAACCAGCAATTAGATTACTTTCGTTTTCGCTGCAATGAATGGTGCTTTATTGTCACCGGTTAACACTCGACCACGGCTAATGAAGACATCCTTATCCAGAATTGCATTCTCGATAATGACGTTTTCTTCAATCTCGCAGTTTTGAAGGATAATACTGTTTTTCACGTATGCCCCTTTGCGGATTTTTACGCCACGGAACAAGATACTGTTCTCCACTTTTCCTTCAATCTGACAACCATTCGCGATAAGCGCGTTTTTGGCTGCAGCGGAGTCCAAATATTTGGCAGGCGGCTCATCCTTAACCTTGGTATAAATGAGGTTCTTCTGGAAGAAGAGCTCGCGCCAAATCGCTGGATTCAGCAGCTGCATACTGTGCTTGTAGTAACCTTGGATCGAGTTCACAATACCCAAATGACCTTCAAACTTGTAGCCGTAGACACTAAGTTTATCAATGTTTTTCATAATGCCATCACGTACCAAATGATCATATCCTTGCGCTAGGCAGGATTCCACCATATCCAAGAGCAAAGCCTTGCTCATGATATACATTTCCATGGAGATGTTGTTCGTCCGCAAGCGGCCCGTGTGATCTTCCATCAATGTAACTTGACCGTTATCCTTCACCGCCATGCGACGGAATTTCCCATGAACTTCTTCATCCGTTTGTTTATAAATCACGGTAATATCAGCTTGCATATCTTCGTGGTAACGCACCGCATCGCGCAAATCTAGATTGCATACCATGTGACTGCGGGAAATAATCACGTACTCTTCTTTACCACGATAGAAATAGTCACGGTGGCTATAGAATTGATACAAATCGCCGCGGGAGATACCCGTCGGTTCATCGAGTACAGATGGAAGGACGAAAAGTCCGCCGCGTTTACGATCCAGATCCCACTCTTTGCCAGACCCAAGATGATCCATGAGCGAACGATACTTGTGTTGTGTGAATACAGCCACATTATCAATACCTGAATTCACCATATTGGATAGAGCAAAATCGATTAACCGATAGCGTCCACCGAAAGGCACAGATGCCGGGCAGCGGAAATAAGTCAGTTCCTCCAAATCATCCGGTTCATTGACTAAATTAATGACTCCCATCACATTTTTCATCTGACATCATCCCTTCTCTTTAGCGTTGCCTGTTACCCGTTCGTTACCGCCAATTAGTACAATTTCACCCTTGCCATCTACAACAGCACCATCTTCAACGACCGTATTTTCACCAATAATCGCTTTGATGATCGTTACGTTATTACCAATCTTGGCATTCGGCATGATGACGGAATCCTTAATTTGGCTGCCTTCGCCAACCTGTACACCGAAGAACAGAACAGAATGATCGATATCACCGAAAATCGCACAACCCTCATTAACTAGGGATCGTTTAATATTCGCTGTTGGTGCTACGTATTGAGCTGGTTGGTATGGATTCTGAGAATACACGCGCCAGTCTTTATCATTTAATTTAAGCTCGTTATTGTCGTCTAATAGGTCCATGTTGGCTTCCCATAGACTATCGATGGTACCAACATCTTTCCAATAGCCTTGGAACGGATAAGCAAACATTCTCGCTTCATCCTTCAGCATCATTGGAATGATATCTTTACCGAAATCTTTACTGGACTCCGGATTCGCCTCATCTTCGAGCAAATACGATTTCAATGCTTTCCAGTTAAAAATATAAATCCCCATCGAAGCCAAGTTGGAGTTCGCTTCCTTCGGCTTTTCAGCGAATTCCGTAATCTCCTGCTTCTCGTTGACACTCATGATGCCGAAGCGGCTCGTTTCTTCCCATTTCACTTCGATAACCGCGATCGTTGCGTCCGCTTTTTTCTCTTTGTGATAGGAAAGCATGAGGTCGTAATCCATTTTATAAATATGGTCACCCGAGATGACCAACACGTATTCTGGATCATATTGCTCGATAAAGCCTATATTGCGATAGATGGCATTTGCTGTACCTTTGTACCAATCGCCGCCTTTTTGCTCCATGAACGGTGGCAGCACCGTAACTCCGCCATATTTGCGGTCAAGATCCCATGAGCTTCCGATACCGATATACGTATTAAGTACTAGAGGCTGATATTGTGTTAAAACACCAACCGTATCAATCCCTGAATTCGTACAATTGCTGAGAGTAAAATCAATGATGCGATATTTGCCGCCAAAATGAACAGCTGGCTTAGCTAAATTGTTCGTCAGTACGCCTAATCTTCGCCCTTCTCCTCCAGCGAGGAGCATGGCAACACATTCTTTACTGCGCATATTTGATTTCCCCCTTCAACTTCTTCAATCTCTGATTGGAATTCACTCACACACTTGATATAGACAGCCGCAAGCGGCGGAATACATAGAGATAAACTATACGGATAACCGTGCATGGCACTTGCCCTACTTGTGATCGGCAGTGTATTTCCTTGTCCGGAACCGCCAAATTCAGTTGCATCACTATTAAAAACAACCTCGTACACGCCTAACTTTGGAACGCCGATTCGATAATCCGGATGAACAACAGGTGTGAAATTACACACGAGAATGAGTTCATCCTCCGGCAGATTCCCTTTTCGCAAATAAGTGACAACACTTTGGCTCTCGTCATGGGGGTTAATCCATGCAAAGCCTTCTGGATCATGATCCAGCTGCCACAGGGCTGGTTCTTTCAAATAAAACTGATTGAGCGACTTCACGTAATGGTGCATCTGCTCATGCTTCTCATAGCCATCCAATAAAAACCAATCAAGCTCCTCGAGATCCTTCCATTCGTCGAATTGACCGAATTCACTTCCCATGAAGAGCAGCTTTTTCCCTGGATGCCCCGACATGTAGCCATATAATACCCGCAGATTAGCAAATTTCTGCCAATAGTCTCCAGGCATCTTATGCAGGAGAGAACGCTTTCCATGCACAACCTCATCATGAGATAGGGGAAGTACATAATTTTCGCTCCATGCATACATGAACGAGAAAGTGATTAGCTTGTGATTATATCTTCGGTGGATGGGATCCAGCTTCATATACTTCAGCATATCGTTCATCCAGCCCATATTCCACTTGTAGTTAAACCCAAGTCCGCCCTCGTGTACGGGAGCCGTCACCAAAGGCCAATCGGAGGAATCTTCCGCCATCATTAACGCATCCGGGAAATAGGAGAAAACGACTTGATTCAGCTTGCGAATAAACGCAACCGCCTCTAAATTCTCATCGCCTCCATGTTCATTTTGGATAGGCGCCTCATCCCATCTGCCGAAATTCAGATGCAGCATGGAAGCCACAGCGTCCACTCTTATACCATCCATATGATACATGTCCATCCAGAATACGGCATTTGAAATTAAGAAGCTCTGAACCTCCGGCCTGCCAAAGTCAAAGGTTAATGTCCCCCACTCCAGCTTTTCCGCTTTGCGAGGATCCTCATATTCATACAAGGGCTTGCCATCAAACATGCGGAGTCCATGACTATCCTTACAGAAATGGCCTGGAACCCAGTCCATAATGACCCCGATCCCCTTTTGATGACAGGCATCAACGAATCGCATGAAATCCTTAGGCGCACCATGACGGCTTGTAACGGAATAGTAACCTGTTGCTTGATAACCCCAAGAGCGATCAAAGGGGTGCTCGGCCAGCGGCATAACTTCGATATGGGTATAACCCATTTCGACCGCATAATCCACCAATTCACTCGTTAATTGCTCGTACGTGTACTGCTCTTCACTCAGTCGGTCTTTTTTACGCCAAGTGCCTGTATGCACCTCGTAAATGGACAGCGGCTTGTTATAAGTTGGTACCTCTTTCTTCTTCTGTTGCCAGTCTTGATCCTGCCAGTCGTACCCACCCAAATCAACAACCCGGGAAGCTGTACCAGGCCTTAATTCGGAATAGAAAGCATAGGGATCAGCTTTAAGTAAGATCTGTCCAGTTTGGCTATGAATTTCGTACTTGTAATAGTCGCCTTCACGTGCTTCCGGGATGAAGATCATCCAGAGGCCTAACGAACTAATCTTCTCCATACTGTGCTCGCCGGATTGCCACTCGTTGAAATCTCCAAGTACATTCACGTTTCTTGCATGAGGTGCCCATACGGCGAATCGAACACCTTCATGCCCTTTTTCATTGCTAACATGTGCCCCTAAGATACGATAACTGTGGAAAAGGGATCCTTCATGAAGCAGAAACAAATCCTCGGAGCTGGGTATACCAACATTTGCTCCCACATTATCCCTCCCCTATTTCAACATTTTTTTCATTTAAGCTGCGTGTTGCAAGATTTCTCTACTTGTATAAATACAACAAACATGTAATGAATTCCTTCAATTTCCACATGAGAAAAAAAGGAAATGTATGAACCTTTGGTGAATTATTGGGAGGACAAGATACGAAAGGTGGATCCATCATAATGAAAGACAAAGTAAAAGGACTTATTCTAGGATTAACCATTGGTTCCGTATTAAGTGGAACCGTAGCTTTTGCAGCAGGAACTCAAATCGAGGTGGCTTTCCGTAATCTGACTTATATGTTTGATGGTGTCGAAAAAGCCCCCATTGATGGCAAAGGGTTTATTTATGAAGGCACAACCTATGTACCGCTACGATTCATGAGCGACTCCCTTGGCAAGAAAGTGGCGTTTGATGAGGCAACTAGTACCATTTGGGTCGGAAATAATCCAAATCAAGTCGTTGCTGCATACAATGGCGGGACTGTAACGAAGGGTGAATTCGATGCGTTCTTTGGCCTCAAAGCACTGTTCAATAATGCTCATGCAGCCTCCAAAGATAATGTTGACTATCAGACAAGTGTACTTAAGGAATTAATTGCAAACCGCATTCTTTATAGCCGCGCTTCTGAGGCAGATCAAGAAGCTGCCAAGAAAAGTGCCGCTGCACTAGTTGCGACTTGGAAGCAACAATTTGGCGAAGATAAATTTAAAGCCGACTTGAAAAACGTGAATGCCACAGAAATGGCTATCCAATATTATCTTGTTGGCAGTATGACTGGTATAAACTATGTGAAATCTAGTATTACGGATGCTCAGTTAAAGGCCAACTATGAGGCAACACTAGCAGCGAATAAAGATGCGTTTACAATTGCATCTGTGCGTCATATTTTGATCGGACTTACAGACACAGAGGGTAAAGCCGTTCGCACAAAAGAAGAAGCACTTACACTTGCCCAAGACGTTCAACTGAAGCTCAAAAATGGCGGAGACTTTACTGCGCTAGCCAAACAATATTCCACCGATCCAGGTTCTAAAGATGCAGGCGGACTTTATGCAGATGCGGATGTTAGTCTGTGGGTTGAAGGCTTTAAAAATGCGGCTATCTCACAACCTGTTGGAGCTATTGGTGATCCCGTTGAAACAGAGTTTGGCTATCATGTGATTAAAGTGGAATCGCGCTCTGTTAAACCTCTTGAAGCGGTGAAAGAGACACTTCGTGCAACACTTGAACAAGCGCAATATCAACAATTTACCGAAAAAGAACTACCTAGTTTGATTGAAAACATCGATTTAGGTCAATAAATGAGGGTTCAAAAAGTCGGATTTTCAGCACCGAGAAGGTTGCGAGAACCTGAAGAAGGTGGAGCGGAGTGTAGGCAAAACCTACATGAGCACCTGCCTTCGAAGGTGAACGTAAGATTCGATGTCGAATAGACTTCTTGGCTTGCTTCGTGATCAAATGACGACTTTTTGAACAACCTATATAAATGGTGTACAATGGATGTTTAGTTAAGTTTATTAGTTGAAGGATGGATTACAGCATGTTTTATGCAAAAGATTGGGTCGATTATGAGCTGCTTGATACAGGCGGCGGCGAAAAGTTAGAGCGCTGGGGTACGATTGTGCTTCGCAGACCCGACCCGCAAATTATTTGGCCCTTACAGAAAGAAACACCAGCTTGGCGTCAAGCTGATGCTCATTATCACCGCAGCTCAAGCGGCGGCGGCCAATGGCAGCAGAACGCAGAGCTCCCTGAGCGCTGGACGATCACTTATGATCAGAAGCTGACCTTTTATATTAAGCCAACGAGCTTTAAGCATACGGGTCTCTTTCCTGAACAAGCGGTCAATTGGAAATGGATGATGGACAAGATTAAGGGTGCCGGTCGTCCCATTAAAGTTCTCAACCTTTTCGCTTACACGGGCGGCGCTACGCTTGCTTGCGCTCATGCAGGCGCTGAAGTGTGTCATGTGGATGCCTCTAAAGGGGTTGTCCAATGGGCGAAGGAGAATTTGCACCTGAGTGGCATGGGCTCCAGACCTGTTCGATTCATTACGGATGATGTTTTTAAATTCGTTCAGAGAGAACAGCGCCGCGGCAGCAAGTACGATGCGATTATTATGGATCCACCGTCCTATGGACGTGGACCTAACGGTGAAACTTGGAAATTGGAAGATGACCTCTTCCCTTTCATTCAGACTTGCCAATCCATTTTGACGGACAATCCATTGTTCTTGTTGATCAATTCGTATACGACAGGTATCTCGGCTACTGTGCTTCAGAACATTTTGACGATGGCGATGAAAGAAAAGCATGGCGGAACGATCTCCAGCGGTGAAATCGGCCTTCCGATCACGCATTCCGGTCTTATGCTCCCTTGCGGTATTCTGGGACGCTGGGAGGCGTAAGCGGTGGCGGGATTCAAAGATGGTAACGGCGCATCGCAAATACCGATTTTGTTCGAAGACAACCACATTCTTGTGGTTGAGAAGCCCGTCAACATGCCTACGCAGGAAGATGAGTCTCGTGATCTTGACTTGCTGAACGCCTTGAAGGCGGATCTCAAAGAGCGTTACAACAAGCCCGGTAACGTCTACCTTGGGCTTGTCCATCGCTTGGATCGACCCGTTGGCGGCGTCATGGTCTTCGCCAAAACGTCAAAAGCCGCGTCCCGATTATCGGACGCGGTACGAACAAGGCTGCTCGACAAGACATACGTCGCTGTCGTGCACGGTAAACCCTCACAGTCGGCCGCTACGCTGCGGCACTGGCTGTGGAAGGATACGCGGACGAATACCGTCAGCGTGGTCAAGGCAGGCCAGCAGGATGCCAAGGAGGCGGTGCTGGACTATAAGCTGCTCGGCAGCCAAGACGGGCTCAGCTTGATCCAGATCAAGCTGCACACCGGGCGGCCGCATCAGATCCGCGTGCAGCTGGCTGCCATTGGCTGCACGTTGTATGGGGACCAGCGTTACGGCAGCGCTGTGAACAAACCTGGGCAACAGCTTGCGCTGTGGGCAACGGCACTTGCCTTTGAGCATCCTGTGCTCAAAGAACAGATGCACTTCCGGTCGCTGCCTCCGGTGCAGCGGCCTTGGAACGAATTTACCATCCCCGAGCTTTGAGGGGATGCACTAATTCGCTAATTCGCAACCTTGCCCAATAAATAAATAAGCAATTTTTGATTATGAGCGGAAACGCGATTCAGGTACGAATCCAACAGTTCTTCACGGATTCCACGGCCTCTCTCGCATTCCGCTTTTCCTTTGTCCGTTACGTGGATCCAGACGATTCGACGATCCTTTTCGTCACGTACACGCGTAATCAACTCCGCTTTTTCCATCCGGTCTAATAAGGTTGTGACGGCAGCAGGTGTCGTGGATAAGTATTCGATTAAATCCGAAGGCTTCATACGGTCGTGGACCAGGAGCAATTCAAGCACGTTCAACTGACCTTCCGTAATCGTAGGGGCTAAGCCTACCTCCATCTGATTTTTCAATTCCTTCGATAATTTTAGCCATAGCTTTCCGAATTCATCGGAATACATCCTCATCAACTCGCTTCCATTTTCACCTATTTACAGCAAGTATAGCACGCCTATTCGCTAGTTTAAAGATTAATGCCATTAATATTTTCTTACAAAAATTGCAAGTTAGTTGGACATGCTGTGGTTTGCTGAAACCTGGTGTCGAGCCCTCTCAAAGTTTGTCAACTCCTGTGTGGGATGACAGGCGAATCGACTCTTTTTAACATATTGCCCAGTGCCTACATATACTGATCGAAGGTGTCATGCACCCTTGTAGACAACAGCGAGTCCCTTTACTTTCGAGGAAACTTGACGTTCAAGTCTGTTAACTTACATTCAAGGAGTGATTGGATTGGAAGATTGGAAACTGGAGCTAGGCCAAAAAGCGCTGGAAGCCGGCATACTGAAAGACCCACAGTGGCTTGATCGATTAGACGAACCGATGCCCCTGTGGGTCTTATTAGAGTTAGCTTTTGCACTAATTGAAAGACTGGATCCCCCAACGATTAGTTACGATTGAGGAAAGCGTAAAATCTCAACAATCGATTCTGTTTTACTCACTGAAATGAGTGACTTGCCTTGAGCTTTACGATCTTCCAATGGAGCTGTTTCTGTTGAGAACCGATGCTTCTCGCCAGTGCTCATCACAGCCGTAACCACGTAATCCATTTTCACGATTAATGTTCGGATTAAGGCTGAACCGTTAGGTCTGACACGCTTACCTTCCTTGAATTCGAAGGTAATAATACCCTTCCCGCCGCGACCTTGAATTGGATAATCCACAACGAGAGATCGCTTCGCATACCCGAGGTCCGAGATGACTAGCACTTCCCCTTCATCCCCATAAATCCACTCGGCAGACACGACTTCATCGTCTTCCTTGAGCTGGATGCCGCGCACACCAGCGGCCGCACGGCCCATCGGGTTTACTTCTTCCTCACGGAAACGGATGCTCATGCCATGCTTCGTGACGAGCAGAATTTCCTTCGTATTGTCACTCATATGAACATGCAGCACTTCATCTTGTTCACCAAGCTTACAAGCAACAATCGCGTTGGAACGGTTCGTCATGTACTCTTTGAGCTCTGTACGCTTGACTTGACCCTTCCGTGTAACGAACACGAGTGACTTCGTCGGATCTTCAAAGCCCTTTACTGGAATCACATTCACGATGCGATCTTCCTTCGCAATCGGGATGACATTCACAATGGCAGTACCGTTCTCTTTCCACTTGTACTCCGGCACTTGATGGACAGGCAATAAGTAATATTGTCCCTTCTTCGTGAAGATCAGCAAGCTCTCGATCGTGTTGACATCGAGCAAGAAGCGAAGATAATCGCCGTCCTTCATGCCTGTATTCTCAAGGTCTCCACCCGAACGCGTGTAAGAATTCTTACTTGTCCGCTTCAAGTAACCTTCGTTGGACAAGGTAACGAGCACATCTTCTGCGGTTACAAGGACTTCCAGATTTACTTTCAGTTCTTCAACCTCACCTTGAATCTCTGAGCGGCGATCAATGCCGTATTTCTTACGGATTTCGCCCATCTCATCTTTAATTACGCCTAGGAGCTTCTTCAAGCTGCCGAGAATCCCGCGCAAGTACGCGATCGTTTTCTCAACATCTTTCAATTCCTTCTCAAGCGTTGTTATTTCCAAATTTGTTAAACGGTATAATTGCAGGACGAGAATGGCATCAGCTTGTCGTTCCGAAAAATGAAACTTCTCTACGAGATTATTTTGTGCGTCCTGCCGATTTTTCGATGCTTTAATCGTAGCAATAACCTCATCCAAAATGTTCAGAGCTTTAACAAGCCCTTCTAGGACATGTGCCCGATCTTCCGCTTTCTCCAGCTCATATTGCGAGCGGAACGTCACGACCTCTTTCTGATGCTGAATATAAGCTTCAAGAATCTCGCGGATACCGAGCTGACGAGGCGCTTTATTCACAATCGCAACCATGTTGAAATTATAGGTAACTTGCAAATCGGTTTTCTTCAGTAAATAAGCCAAAATCCCTTGTGYATCCGCTTCCTTCTTGAGCTCGATAACGATACGAAGCCCATTCCGTCCACTCTCATCCCGTACTTCGGCAATACCCTCGATTTTTTTCTCCAGACGGATGTTCTCCATCGCAGTAACTAACCGGGATTTAACGACTTGATAGGGAATTTCCGTAATGACAATTTGTTGTCTGCCGCCGCGCATCTCTTCGATTGCGGTTTTGGAACGGACGTAAATACGGCCTTTGCCCGTACGATACGCATCACGAATGCCTTCTTCCCCCATGATGATACCTGAAGTTGGGAAATCTGGTCCTTTCACAATCTCCATCAATTCGTCGACGGTGATTTCAGGTTTATCGATCATGGCTGTACAAGCGTCAATGATTTCACGCAGATTATGAGGCGGAATTTCCGTCGCAAAGCCTGCAGAGATCCCRCTAACGCCGTTTACGAGCAAATTCGGATAACGTGCAGGTAATACAACCGGTTCTTTGGTTGAATTATCAAAGTTATCCTTGAACATCACGGTACGCTTCTCAATATCGCGCAGCAATTCCATTGCAATTTCAGATAAACGTGCTTCGGTGTAACGCATAGCTGCCGGTGGATCATCATCTAACGAACCCCAGTTACCATGCCCATCGACGAGGGTATGCCCCATTTTCCACGGCTGCGCCATACGGACCATACCATCATAAATGGACGCGTCTCCATGAGGATGATAATTACCCATAACATCCCCTACGGTTTTCGCTGATTTCCGATAAGGCTTATCCGGCGTGTTGCCAGAATCATACATCGCGTATAATACACGACGTTGAACAGGCTTCAAGCCGTCTCGAACATCGGGGATTGCGCGATCCTGAATAATATATTTGGAATACCGACCGAAGCGATCGCCAACGATCTCCTCCAGAAAGGCTGGTAAAAATTCTTCTATAATGCTCAACTTCTCGTCACCACTCTTTTTGGTCTACTCAACATATTCGGTAAAATCAACATTCTCGATGATCCATCTCTTGCGTGGATCTACTTTATCGCCCATCAATGTGGTCACACGTCGTTCTGCTTTGGCCGCATCTTCAATCTGCACCTGAAGCAGTGTTCGGCTTTCCGGATTCATCGTCGTTTCCCACAGCTGATCCGGATTCATCTCGCCAAGTCCTTTATAGCGTTGAAGCTCCGTATTCTTACCGAGTTCTTTGACCACAACCTGCAGTTGATCATCCGTCCAAGCGTATTTATGACCACCATTTTTACCTTTTCTCGTAACTTTATACAAGGGTGGCTGTGCAATATACACTTTACCAGCATCGATCAAAGGCTTCATGTAACGATAGAAGAAGGTTAACAGGAGTACCTGAATGTGCGCTCCGTCTGTATCCGCATCTGTCATTAGAATAATCTTGCCGTAATTCGTCTCGTCTGCTTCAAATTCGGAGCCAACGCCTGCACCTATCGCAGCGATAATGGCTTTATACTCTTCATTTTTCAAAATATCGAGCAGCTTCGCCTTCTCAGGATTCATCGGCTTGCCTTTTAGCGGCAGTATCGCTTGATGCTTCGAATCGCGCCCTTGCTTTGCAGACCCGCCAGCGGAATCACCTTCCACGATGAACAACTCATTCCGTTGCAAATCCTTGGATTGTGCAGGCGTAAGCTTACCATTCAGGTTCGAGCTCTCGCTCTTCCCTTTCTTGCCGCTGCGAATCTCTTCACGTGCTTTACGTGCTGCTTCTCTCGCTCTGGATGCTTGTACAGCCTTTTTCAGCATCATTTGAGCGATTTGCGGATTTTCTTCAAGGAAAACCGTCATTTTATCGGATACAACGGCGTCCACTGCACTACGTGCTATGGCACTTCCCAATTGGTCCTTGGTTTGGCCTACAAACTCGACATCGCCCATTTTGATATTGATAACGACCATCATACCTTCTCTGAGATCCGTTCCGTCGAGGTTTTTATCCTTTTCCTTGAGAATGCCCCCTTTACGGGCATATTCATTCATCACACGAGTATAAGCTGCTTTGAAACCCGTTTCATGTGTTCCGCCGCCGCGGGTAGGTATCGAGTTAACGAACGAAGCAATCGTCTCTGTATAGCCATCATTGTATTGCAACGCGACTTCAACTTCAATTTCATCCTTCTCAGAGGCAAAATGAATCACAGGATGCAGCACCGTCTTCTCTTCATTCAGGAAAGCCACAAACTGACTCGCTCCGCCTTCATACTGAAAAGAATCCACTTTATCGGTGCGATCGTCTTTCAGGTTAACTTGGAGTCCGGAATTCAGGAAAGCAATTTCTTGCAAACGCTCAGCAAGTGTATCGTAATTGATCGTTGTCCCGCCTTGAAACACACGTTTATCTGGTTTAAACGTAACTTTCGTACCTGTACGATTGGTATTACCGATAACCTCAAGTCCAGTAACCGGTTCACCAACATGCTCGATACCTTTATCATCTACCCAGTATTCAAAGCGCATCTTATGCACTTTGCTATCACGGTTAATCTCCACTTCTAACCACTCGGATAGTGCGTTAGTTACAGAAGCACCAACACCATGCAAGCCCCCGGATTTCTTATAGCCTGACCCACCGAATTTACCGCCTGCATGGAGAATCGTAAAGACGACTTGCGGCGTAGGAACACCAGTCTTATGCATACCAGTTGGAATTCCGCGGCCATTATCCTGAACGGTAACGGATTGATCTTTATGTATCGTGACATTAATTTTGGAACAATGCTTCGCCAGATGCTCATCGACTGCATTATCTACGATTTCCCAGATCAGATGATGAAGACCTGAGGAACTGGTACTGCCGATATACATCCCTGGTCTTTTACGAACAGCAACAAGCCCTTCCAGGACTTGAATATCATCTGCTTCGTAATCTGTCGTGGGTGTCGGGGCTTTCCCTTTCGCAAATTCTAGCTGCTCAGCCATTGGAGCCCTCCTTTATCTCTCTTATCTCTAATTTAAAATATCTTTGCGTGAAAAAACCGTAAACGATACGATTAGCGCCGCTAGCGTCCATACGCTTAAAACACTAAGCGAAAATGCTAAATCCATTCCTTGAATGGGTGGGATCCCTCCGGTCAAATACTTCGTCAGGTCCAAATTGACCATAAACAAATATTTGGCTGTTTCCCACGAGGAAACCATGTTCGAAAGAATAGTCCCTGATATTAATACGGCAAGCATGACCCCCATACCTGCTGCGGTTGATCGAATTAGTACAGAAAGCATGAGCGACATAATCGCTACGACAATGGCTGTGAACCATACTAAGCCGAATTCCATCAAGAGGAAGAACCATTGGTCCACGGCGCGCACTCGACTAAAATCGACATCTGCACCCGTCAACTGTATGCCTGTAAATATCGGCAAGTTCCATCCGTTATAGCCGAAAACAACGCCTGAAATCAAATAACAAATCAATCCCGTCGACAAAACAGTCAGTGAAGTGAAGAAGACAACGGTAATTAATTTACTCAATAGGATTTTCCAACGCCTGACCGGTCTTGTCAACAATAATTTAATAGTCCCCGTAGAATGCTCAGATGATACGATATCTGCTGAAATGACCATGATAATCAAAGGAATAAATAAACCCACGGCATTTTTCACAAATTCACGTGTAAATGTAACCGCATTCGGCGAGCTTGGATTCACATCTTTTTCGAGATAATAGTTAGCAATTTGAATTTGAACGCGAAGCTGCTGCTTCCACTCATCAGGTGTTCTAGCTGAACTCAGGCGTTTTTCCCAATCGGTAACCTTTTGCCGTTGATCAGCCTTCCAATCCGATGTACCAAATTGCTTCTGTGTATGTTGAGCAACTCGCATTTGAGCATAAGTGAACATGGGAATTAAAGCAAGAAGAATAAGTAGAATGACGTAAAACCGCTTTTTCTTAATCATTTTGATCATTTCATTTTTAACTAAAGCATATAGACCTGTCAATTCATTCACCTTCTCCTACTCTATTCGTTCCCCTTCGGTTAAACGCAAGAACAAATCTTCGAGTGTTGGATTTTTAATTTCTACCGCATACAGGCTAATTCCTTTTTCGATCAGGAGTTGACTCAACTTCGGAATATCCGCTTGATCCATTTGCGTTGAAATCTGCTTAACGGTTGTTGGTAAGTTTGTTAGGTTATCCGTCTCCATTGCGAGCGCTGAAATCACAAAATCTGATGATTGGAGTACTCGTTCCGCTTCTTCACCTGGTGAAACCGTCCATACAACTCTGCCGCCTTGAGCAATTAGCTCATCTACAGCACCTACTTGAATCACTTCGCCATGACTAATAATCGCGACACGATGACACATTTGCTGAAGTTCGCTAAGCAAGTGGCTGGAGACAAACAAACTAAGTCCATCCGCAGCTAACCGTTGAATAAACTCCCTCATTTCTTTAATTCCCTGAGGATCAAGTCCATTCGTGGGTTCGTCCAAAATCAGTAGGCTTGGTCGCCCTAGGAGTGCTTGCGCGATCCCTAAACGCTGGCGCATACCCAGAGAATAGGTGCGCACTTTATCATGGATCCGAACATCCATCGAGACAATTTCGACGACTTCCTGGATTCGCTTCTCATCCACATCGGGCAGCATGCGGGCAAAATGCTCGAGATTTTCCCAGCCTGTTAAGTAGGAATACAGTTCAGGATTTTCAACGATACAGCCCACTTTTCTCATCGCTTCGTCATGATCCTTATGAACATCAAATCCACAAATATGTATAGTCCCTTCCGTAGGACGTATTAAATCCACAAGCATGCGAATTGTTGTTGTTTTGCCTGAACCATTAGGGCCAAGGAAGCCAAAAATTTCACCCGCATAGACATCAAAAGAAATGCCTTTGATGATTTCTTTGTTTTTAATATTTTTTTTTAGATTATTGACAGATAGAACGATCTGAGGCGTTGCTATAGCCATCTTCCATGCCCTCCCTATTTTAAAATTTGGACAATCCGATCCGCGATTCGTTCATAACCATCTCCATTAGGATGGAAATGATCGGCAGAAGATAAATATTTGATCAAATTTTGCTCAAATAGGTCGTAGGTAGGAACGATGAGCATCTGTGGATATTGATTCGTGAGCTTAAAGACGCCGTTATTCCAGCGCTGCACCGTTAATGAGCCCTCTCTCGATGGGTCAAGATCTAGAAAAGGATGATATAAACCGATATATAATAGCGTTGCTTTCGGGTTCGCTTTGTTGATGGTTGAGATGATTTTCTCCATTTTGGCCAGTGCAGGGTCTACCCGCTTTTCTGCCGCCTCTGGATTAAATTCAGTTTGATTAGTTCCTTTAAAAAGCCCATCCCCTCCTGCAAAAATATCATTTCCACCGATGGTAAGCAAAATGATATCCGCTTGCGACAGCGCATCTTGCGTCTTTTTCTGCGCCAAATCTGTCAGAAGTTGATCGCTTTTATAGCCAGGAATCGCGAGATTATTCAATACAAAAACAGGCTTACCGCTTTCTTTTTCCAGCTTTTCGCGGACTCGTCCGACATAACCTTTTCCAGTATTGTCGCCTGTTCCAGCTGTGAGTGAATCTCCTAATGCTACGATTTGGAGCTTACTGGTGCTGTCGATGATGGATGGTTTCGTAGGTGCTGGAGTGGCGAGTTGCAATTCTCCAGATGCTTTAGGAAACCATATTTGATTCGCCGCGTAAGCAAAGCCAACAGCGAAAACAATCGTAGATATGGACGCGGTTAAACCAATGGCACCCCAGATGAAGCGAGATGATTTCAATGCTGTCCCCTCCTGCGAATCTTTGGCATATTTTCATTTTAAGATTATAGCTTCTCGCCAAATTTTGCAAACATTATGGAGATTAAGCGAGTTTAGCGGATGCGGCTAGATCTTTAGTCGCACCTAAGTGAGGTGCTTTAGGGGGATGGGAATACGCGAGTGCGGATGAATAAACGCAAAAGAAAAAGCTGCCCAACCACCATACGGCGACTGAACAGCTTTTTTCCTAGTTGCTATACGGCATCCTGCAAAAATTTATACTGGGCTTGGATCAAGCCATAGTAAATCTTTTGTTCCTTCATGAGCTCTTCATGATTGCCGATTTCCATCAYGCGCCCGTGATCGAGGACAACGATTTTATCAGCATTCCGAATCGTTGATAGGCGATGTGCTACGATAAAGGACGTACGGCCCGCCAGGAGTGTCTTAAGTGCCTCTTGGATTTTCAACTCCGTATCTGTGTCGATGCTTGCTGTCGCCTCATCTAGAATGAGCACACGCGGATTGGCGAGCAGCGCTCTAGCGAAGGAAATCAATTGGCGCTGCCCCATGGACAGGACATTACCGCGCTCTTGCACCTGTGTATCGTACCCATTTGGCAACAGTGCAATAAAATCATGCGCATGAACAGCCTTAGCCACTTGCTCGATCTCATCATCTGTAGCATCTAAACGTCCAAAGCGAATGTTATCACGAATCGTACCTGAGAATATAAATGTATCCTGGAGCACGACACCAATTTGTGAACGAAGGCTTTGAATCGTGACGCCATTAATGTTATGTCCGTCAATCTCGATGCTCCCCTGATTCGGATCATAGAAGCGACAAAGTAAATTCATGATCGTACTCTTCCCTGATCCTGTGTGACCAACTAGCGCAATGGATTGCCCCGCCGTCACGTCCAGGTTAATGCCATTCAGAGCAGGACGTCCTGGCTCATACTCGAAAACGAGATCCTTGAACTTCACATTCCCTTGTACATGAGGTAAATCCTTCGCACCTTCGATTTCAGCCACCGTCGGCTTCTCATCGATAAATTCAAAAATCCGCTCTGCCGAAGCCATCGCAATCAAAAGCTGCGAGTACATTTGCCCTAACCGGTTGATAGGCTCCCAGAAGTATCCAATGTATGTCGCGAATGCAACTAGCAAACCAACTGAGATTTCCTCGGTTTGAATCAAATGTGCGCCATACCAGAACAAAATACAATATCCGATCGCACCCGTAATTTCAATGATTGGACCGAACGATTGATTCAGCAATGAAGCTCGGTTCCAAGACAATCGATTGGTCATATTCATCTTCGTGAAAAAGTTAATGTTCTCTTTCTCTTGTGTATAGGCTTGAGTCACACGAATCCCTTGTATACACTCATTCAGATGCGCATTCAATCGGGACTGCTTCATTGTAACATCTTGCCATGCGCGGCGAATTTTGGTGCGAAGCTTCGTCGACACCATAAACATAATTGGAACCGTAACAATGATCGAAGCACCTAATTTAAAGTTAAACGATAACAAAATAATGATAATCCCCACTAATTGCACAACATCAATCAATAAGTTGACTACACCGTTCGTAAACAAATCTTGCAGCGAGTTGACATAGTTCGTTACACGAACGAGAACAGACCCCGCAGGTCTTGTATCAAAGAATCGAAAGGAGAGCTTCTGAATATGACTAAAGAGGTCATGACGCAGATCATAAATGACACGCTGCCCGATCATATTCGTATATTTGATACGAAATGTATTGGCTATCCATTGAATCAAATATACGCCGAGCATAATACCAACAATGAGTACTAGTAATTTCGAATCCTTAGGAATAATGGCATTGTCAATCGCTTTACTGATGAGAAGTGGAACTGTCAATTTCGTAATCGCGCCTAAAAACATCATGATAATGATAATAGGCAGCATTTGTTTACGATAAGGTTTCATGTAACTAAACAAGCGTTTTAATTGGCCCCAGTCAAAAGGTTTTTCGATCAGTTCATCATCTTGATAAACGAATCGATGCCCTGTTTGTGAATCTGGATTCGGTGAAGCTGCCTCAGCTTGATTTGATGGAGTACTCAATGTGCCAACCTTCTTTCTGGGTTAGAGGCAAGGAATATTGGTTTATCCTGTGAGTCTGAATCTGTAGCATCTGCAGAAGTCCCCTCTTCTCGGGCAACCGCAGCTTGGTTCTGTGCAGTTTGGTTTTGCGGTCCGTCCGCATATTGAATGTCATACGTTTGACGATATAAGCCATCTTGCTCTAAAAGCTCTTGATGGGTTCCTCTTTGAATAATTCGGCCTTTATCAAGCACAATGATTTCATCCGCATGCTTCAAGGAAGAGATCCGATGTGCGATGATGAACGTCGTACGGCCTTTCATAACTTCCCCGAATCCAGCTTGAATCTCATGCTCAGTTTCCATATCAACTGCACTCGTGGCATCGTCTAACACAAGAATTTTCGGATCTTTGATCAAGGCTCTAGCGATCGCAATCCGCTGTTTCTGCCCTCCTGAAAGCCCAAGTCCACGTTCACCGACAAGCGTTTCATAGCCTTCAGGAAGCTCCGAAATGAAGTCATGCGCTTTAGCAAGTTTAGCTGCACGGATAATCTCGTCCATCGTTACATCTTTGCGGCCATAAGCGATATTGTTGCGAATTGTAGATGAAAATAAGAATGTTTCTTGGAAAACCGTAGAAATTTGGCTGCGGTAGCTTTCAAGCTGCAAGGATCGAATGTCTTTACCATCCAGCATTACCTTGCCTTCTTTGACGTTATAAGCTCTCATTAGGAGAGAAATCACGGTTGTTTTGCCCGATCCTGTGCTTCCTAAGAGTCCAATAACGGAACCAGGAGGCGCATCCAATGTAAAATCATATAAGGCCGGTTGTTTTTCGGGATAAGCGAATGTCACATGATCGAATCGTACATGCCCGTCGACCTTGGTCAGCGCAGCGGCGTTTTCACTGTCTTTGACATGCATGTAATGATGAAGAACTTCAAGAATTTTTTCCCCAGATGCTTTGGTTTGCGTAAAGTTATTAATGTGAAAGCCTAGCCCCCACAACGGCCCGATTATGTACCAAATGAGACTAAAGCAGGCTACCAATTCACCTAGTGAAATCGTCCCGTTAATGACCATATAGCCGCCAGCCCCGAGTAAAATGACAACACTCAAGTTCGCTAGAATTTCCATAATCGGAAAATACTTCGCCCATATGCCTGACGATTCAATATTCATGGACTTATAATCTTCATTGCGCGCTGCAAACTTGGATACCTCATGCGGTTCGCGAGCAAAGGATTTAACCGTCCGTACACCTGTAATATTTTCTTGCACAGCCGTCGTCATCGTACTTAGGGACTGTCGTACCATCCGGAATGCAGGGTGGATTTTGCCCTCAAAGCGAACTGCCGTAAATGCCAGGAATGGCATCGAAATCATCGTAAGTAAGGCTAACTTCCAATTGATGGAGAACATCATGCCCATTCCAAAAACGAGCATCAACATGACATTCAGGAGTTGAGCAAAGCCGAAGCCAATAAATTGGCGAATCGCTTCCAAATCGGCTGTCAACCTGGACATCAAGTCTCCAGTTCTTGCTTGATCGTAGTACTGGAACGACAGATATTGCAATCTGTTGTAGAGTGCATTCCGTAAATGGTAAGCAACACGGTTTCCTAAGCGACCCCCGCATAAACCATGCAAAAACTGGAACATCCCTTTAGTAGATACAACAACTACAACGATGAGTGCCAGTCGCGGCACAAGGTCAAATTGCTTCTTGGTGATGACTTCGTCAATCAAATACCGAAGTAAATTGGGATACACCAAGCCGAGCGCGGTAGCGATTGCAAGACATGCAATGGCTCCAAATAACAGTTTTTTCTCTGGCCAAAAATATGGCTTCAGTTGCCTGAATACATCCACTTTGGGCCCTCCTTAAAAGGATAGATTTGAAACGCTTAATGTTTGTGAACACTTTATGAATCTTAACACCATCACTATATGTGAGCAATTCGAGGATACTCGGATTTAAACGCTTAAAGAGGCATAAATTCACAAAAACGTGTAGTAATCCCCCCTATTCTTTTAAATCATCGGGATAACCGCCAATGAAAGCCTTTACATGAGCATTCCAAAAAAAGGGGCAACTAAGTTCCTCAGAACCTAGTCCCCCTTTTGTTCAACGACTAAACAAATGCCTTTAACTGATGCTGTTTGGATATGAGTTCATCCAAATCAATCTTCATTTGTAGGGCATCGCGAAGCCCTTCTGCGTGCTCTTTGACCTGCTGCTCCATGATTGATTTCTGAGCAACTAACCAATTTTCCAATTGGATGCCATACGCTTGTTCAAGCTCATTCGTTTGCCCTTCAATAAACGCAACAACCGGCGCATTGATTCGATTCTCCAACTCGGCTTTCAACTTACTCTTACCATCACCCTCGAAAAATTGCTTCGCATTCTTGAAATAGCTCTGAAGCAGCTTCAAGCTCACATCCGATGCCTCAAGCTTCGTCGTCACCTCAGGTGTCACAAACGTATTGGACTCGTAGGAAGCCTTCTCAAAGCCCTCTAGCAGCAAGCTCAGCTCCTCACCCCAGCGATTCATTCGCTTGCCGCTGATGAGATTCATGCGATTCTCTACACGAAGCGTAGTGGCAAGGACTTCTTGCGATAGATCATGCCCAATCATCCGCAACAGCTCATTCCATGCAAATTGGAGTGCTGCTTTCGGATCCTTGGCTTCATCGCGGAACGTAGAAGGATTGAAGGCGAAATTATACAGTTCGCCAAACCGATACATCGTGCGTTGTTTGACGTAGTACATCAACTCTTGAATTTCTTTTTTCAATTCCTTAAGCTCAGCATCATATCGCGTATCATCAAGCAGATCCAAGCCCTGCTGCTCCGACTCATCTAACATGATCAACTGGAGCCTGCGCTCTTCCTCACCCGATTGCGCCCGCTCTAACCACTTCTGCATCGTACCAATCGCCCGATGGAGCTCCAAGTTAGCTGAATGGATGGCCACATCACTGAGCTCGTTCAAGGTGAATTGAACAAATTGCTGTTCAAAGGGTTGAATGCCCGATTGTGCAACTAAGCTTTCATTGCCATTGATTTTACCTTCTGCAGCCAAATAACTAGAAATCGGATAAATACGCGGATGACGAATGCCATGCTGCACTAAATTCGTTTCCACGTGCTGAACGACACCTGCCAGCTCCTCAGAGCTTGCCGCCAAATCAGCTGCATTGACGATGAAAAACATTTTATCCATTTCAAAGCTATCTTTCACGCGGCCAAGCTGAAGTAGAAATTCACGATCTGCTTGGGAAAAAGCATGGTTATAATAAGTGACGAAAAGGATGGCATCTGCATTTTTGATATAGTTAAAAGCGACACCCGTATGACGGGCATTAATGGAATCTGCCCCCGGTGTATCAACGAAGATTATGCCCTGATCCGTCAAAGGATTCGAATAATATAATTCAATAAATTCAACAAAGCAGGACTTGTGCTCTTCCGCCACATAGCCTGAGAACTCATCTTTTGTGATCCGAAGCTCAGTACCCAAATGGCTTGAAGCGGCTTCCCAGCCTTTTTCTACCGCTTTCAGGAAAGAGAAATGCGGTTTTCCTTTGGCCGTTACATCAGCAGGAGAAAGCTGACCAATCCGCTTTAACGCAGAAGTCATATCTGACGCCTCAACCCCTAGGATTTGCAGGGAGTACAGCACATCCTCCAGGATCGCGTCCGCCTTCTTCATCTTGACCTTGGCTGTGCCATGCGGCCAGCCTTCCGTCGGCGGCATGATCTTGTTGATCGCCGCGGTCGTCGGGTTCGGCGACACCGGCAACACCCGTTCGCCAATCAAAGCATTGGCGAACGACGATTTGCCGGCGCTGAACGCGCCGAACAGCGCAATCGTGAACGTCCGCTGCCGCAGACGTTCCGCTTTCTCGCGCATGGAGCGCGCGAGCGACCTCATCGACGGCAGTCCGTCGATGAGACTGGAGGCCGCCTGCAAGTCGGCGGCCTTGCGCTCCATGCGCCTGCCGTGTTCACCCGTGGTGAACACGGATGACGGCACCGACACAGCTGCCTCCGAAGGGGCAGCTGTGTCGGTACCCGCAGCCGCCGATGCTGTCGCGGCGGCCTGCAGGATCGTGCCCATGGAGGTCGTGTGCAGGTTAGCCCCGCTCAGCGGGGCTGCTGCCGGCTCCTCCATGGCCGTGAACTGCTGCGCATCCGGCAGCGCCGGCGCAGACGGTCTTTCCCAGCTGGCCATCGCCAGCAGCTGGGTCTCAGCCGCCGCCTCGGCTTCCGCGAGGCGTGCGAGCTCGCGGCAGGCGCTAAGCCGGCCGCTCAGGGCTTCCAGCTCAGCCGCTAGCGCAGCGGCGGCAGCACTGGAACCATCGCGGACCGAAGCCGCGATAATATCAATCACCGCAAACGCCTGTTTGCGGTACAGCAGCTTCAGTTCACCAGCCAGCTGCTTCATGTAGTTCAACGTGTATTCGCCGCCAAACGTCGCTCCTGTATTCACCTGGGACGCGATCAAGTCGCCAGTCACTTCAACCTTCAGAGCTTCAATCTGAGCAATTAGCGCTTGATCATGCTGTCCTTGCTCGTTCGCAGCCTTTTTCAGTGCATCCCGCAAGTGCCAATCCAGTTGTGCTTCCACTTGCTCTGCCAAATCCGCTTGAAACGCTGTTAGCCGTTTCTCTTGTTCTGCAGCGGTTTGTGCAGCGCGAGAGAAGAATCCGACCTTAAACCCTGGCTTACGGCTCTCCAAATAGGCGTGGGCGTAATCACGGGTTAAGGAAGGCGTAATATTTGCATTCTCAATAATCGAACCAACATCTTTACGAAGTTCTGTCGTTAATGTTTCTGGCAAGTTTGTCAACACCGTTAGTTCATCTTGCTTGGCAACAGCTAAGGTTTGAACATCTTCAACATCGCCTTCTTGACTAAGCGTTTCCAGTAATTCCGCCTTCTGCGGTTCATGCTGCTCTGCCAGCCATTTGCCATGCTCGGTTGCCAAATAACGCGCAGAAGCATCAATGCTATAGCTGCGCAAGAGATCACCGCGCTCAATAAGACGGCTAAGCAACCACTGCAGCTTGGCATACTCATTATGCGGATGAGAAGGCTCCTTCATCGTTACGAACAGTAAATCATCCGGCTCAATACCCCAATTTAAGAAAGCTTGCTTCGTGCCCGTCTGATACTGTTCGAAAGGAAGTTCCCATTCCTTATGTTTATCAATCATATTGACGACTAGATAGAGTGGTTTACCCCACTCCTTCATTTTCTTCGTAAAAGCAAGATTTACTTCAGACTGCACATGGTTATAGTCCATGACATAGAAAACAACATCAGCTAGATGTAAAGCTGATTCAGTGGATTGATGATGAGCATCATCCGTAGAATCAATACCCGGGGTGTCCAGCAAGGCTGTATCCTCGCCAAGAAATGAAATGGGATACGATATTTCAACCGTTTCGATATCGGTTCCATTCACACAATAAGCCTCAAGCTCGCTCAGTGGAATTGTCGTTGTCATCCCCTGCGGATCGAGCTTCCCTTCCTGGCTGCGTTGTGTCACATGGGCACCAGGTTGCCCATTTCGAATACTAACAATATTAGCACTCGTCGGAATGGGACTGGACGGTAACAAGGCATGCCCGCACAGCTGATTAATGAGTGTTGATTTCCCAGCAGAGAAATGCCCGCAGAAGGCAATATTCATCCGTCCACTTTCGAGCTTATCCAGCAATTGCCCCATTTTCGTGGCATTATCCTCATCACCCGAATGCCCAAGCACCTGCTGCATCTTCTTAAGCGCATCCGGCATGACCGTGATGCTTCTAGCTACCAATTGCGTCATTCGTTCATTCCGCTCCTCTTATGATTCGATATTTATTTATCTCAGCACTACAGAAAAAAAATCTCCCAAAGGGAGATTCTGGACTTACGTGAGGGCGATTTTTTCTTTTTCCGGTAGGAAAATTTCAAAAACGTCACGATGTTGAAGAATCGTAATATCCGAATCCTTCACTTTCATCACAACAACCTCGGATTTTGTTTTCATTTTGTCTATGTAATTCTGAGGAACCTCACCGGATTCACTGACAGTTACACCTTCAATGACTTTTTCCTCATTATCGGCTAATGGCGTGTTGATGACTTGCTCATAAATATCGGAGAATAATTCGAAGCTATTGGTATATACGGCGATGCATTTCATTTCAATCCCATCCTTTGTCTGCATTTCATTTGTTTGTAATAGTTTTCCTAGTTGGCTTTGGTTTCATACGTTTCTTACCCTCGCGACAGCTGTCCAATAACGGACATAGCGTACAATTAGGGTTTAGAGCCTTACAGTGATATCGACCAAAGAAAATTAATCGATGATGTGTTTGCGTCCACTCGTCTTTAGGCACTTTTTTCATTAGCTTCTTTTCAACTTCAAGTACGGAATCATCCAAGCCGACAAGACCTAAACGCTTGGAGACTCGTTCCACATGAGTGTCTACCGCGATTGCGGGTACGCCGAAAGCGTTCGACATGACAACATTAGCTGTCTTCCTCCCCACTCCGGGTAATTCAACCAGATGCTCATGCTTCTCAGGAATTTTACCACCAAACTTGTCCAGTAGCAATTGACACAGCTTATGAATATGACTAGCCTTGTTTCGAAATAGTCCAATTCGCCGAATGTCCTGCTCCAATTCTTCTAAAGGAACTGCTAAGTAGTCCTCGGGTCGTTTATACTTCTCAAACAAGTCCTTGGTAACCTTATTCACAGTTTCATCCGTACACTGGGCTGATAACAATACAGCAATCGTTAACTCAAATGGATTACTGTGATTCAACTCACAATGAGCGTCCGGATATAATTCGCCGATGGTATCCAGGATATATCTTACTGCCTTCTGTGTCATAGCTGATCTTCCTTAGGGTCGTAATATTCTCCAGTTTAGCGAATTGTTAGTTCAGAATCAATCCTTGAAAGCGTCAAAATGCGAACATTTTCTAAAAAATATGGATTTTTTTTTGAAATTCAGAAAAAAACCGCCTGTTCGAGAAGATTAGCTTCTCAAATCAGACGGATGTCCTCTTACTTTTGTTCACATGCCTACTTTTCAATCTCAACAATTTTATCATCTAAGACATAAATATTTAATTGATCACCAGCTACGAATGAAGTTGGTAACACATTTGTTGAGCCAGCATGCAAATATGCTCTTGGGAACAAATTATACGTTGTACGCTCCCCTGCACCAGCAGCTTTCACAAATACTTGGTTCAGTGAAGAGCTATATTGATCAAATTCACGTTTAGAAGCTACAGCAACTTGGATAAGTAATTTATCATTGATATCCTTCATCAATTGAACACGATCCCCCACTTTAATCGAGGAGAAGCTCCAATCCACGCCACCACCCAGTTTCACACTGTAGTTGCTGCCTGCGTTAACAACTTGACTTTTACCTGTAAAATCTTGAACTGTCAAGCTTGAGCCTGTTGCATTTACAGCAGTCACTTTACCACGAATCGGCGTAACTAACTCTGCTTTCGTTACAGTAAGCCCTTTGAAAGTAAATTTCACATAATCATCAATAGCTAGTTCTGCGAAAGAAGCACTGCTTCCATCTGCTTTCACGATAGGAACGCCATCCAAATTAATAACAGACGACACATTCGCACTATCTATTACCGTAGCCACTTTCAAAGCTGGATTCGTTATTAAGGTTTTATACACCTCTGTTTTACTAGTGACGATTTTGGTAATAATCGTTTGATCAAAGCTAAGCAATAGACTAATATTATCCCCGACTTTCAAGTCCGCTAGTGTACTGTTAGGCTTATTAGCAAGTTCGACTGTTGGGGCAAAATTAATTTTAAATGTTAAGCTTTGCCCGCTGTCTGTTTTCAATGTCACATCGTTGGTTTGCAGATTTAGCTGCGTTAACGCACCGTCTAATTGTGAGGACATTTCAATCTGCTTAACCGAATCATTGGAAACAAGAAGATCTACGTATTTACCTGCCGGGAATAGGCTAATAAAGTTAGAAAAAGGCAGCTTATTCCCCGCGTACATGATCGACACACTGTCACTCAAAATATAGGCATGCGGTTTTCCTGCATGATCGATCACGGATAAAAATTTAGATGAGTCCTGATAACTAACAATTTTTGCAAAATATACATTCTCAATCGAACGATTCGTTACCGTAATCATCGTAACCTTATTATTCAATACATCAAGCTTTAACTGGTCACCAACAGCCAAATCATAAATACTTGCATTCGATAGTCCAGTTATGACAACACGCGCATTATTGCTTAATTCGAAGGCATCTACCGTCTTGCCTGATGTTTTATTAATCAAAATCGTAGATTGATCGTCTGTAAATTGTTTGAAGGTTCCTTCAACGACGGTACCTACATCAGCTTGCTTTTTAACAACAATCTTAACAATTTCACTATTCTTAACCGTGTATTCAACCGTATCTCCAACATGAATTGCATCCACAGTAATTAATGTGTTATCAGTAAGCGTGGCGATTAAACTACTCGAGAAACCAAATGTCTCAGGCTCTCCTGAGGAAGGCTCAAGCAATGTCATTTGCATCGTATCTTTATTCAACGATTCTATATCACCGATTGCTGTTTTGTTCACAGGAATTTGTTTAACAACGATAGACGTGTATTTGTCGCTGTCCGCTAGTTGGCTTCTACGAATTTGGATCGTGCTGCCTGCGACGATCTCACCTAAGCTTAGTCCGCGTCCATCGGTGTCTGTAACGGCAACATCCGACGCTAAATCGTAGCTCTCATAATCGTCTAGAGTCGCTTTCATATTTGTCAGGTTAAGCTTCAACAATTGCCCCTCATGCACGTCCATTTTCAGTTCATCACTTAGAATTTCAACATAGTATGCTGTGCCATTCACTTGAACAAGTGAAATCTCATAAGTTTCTTGCAGTTCTTTGGATGAAATAGCAAGATCATCTTTGTTCCCAAAAAATACAGTATTAGGTGAAATCTTGTATGTACTCGTATTCCCGTCTTTATCCATCAGACCGATGCTGCCGCTAGTCAGGCTAGTCATATAGCCTCTCACAGCGCGCTCAGGCAAGTTTGTCAAATTCTTTTGTGAACGGCTTAAAAATGTCGCCATTTGAGCACGTGTTACAAGTCCTTTAGGTTTGAACGAGCCATCCTCGAATCCATCTACGATTTCCAAAGCAAATGCTGCATTGACGAATCCTAAAGTACCGCTGCTGATCTGTGTGTTATCTGTAAATGACGTTGCCTTCGTCGATAAGCTTTCTGCCAAAGAAGCTTTCCCAATGGCACGAATCACGACTTCAGCCACCCATTCTCTGGTAGCTTTTTGTTGTCCCCAAATACCCACTGACTTCGAGCCTTGGCTTCTCAATTTTTCTTGTTCCGTTGAAATTAAGCCCTTTTGCAGCGCTAACGCCACATAATTACGTGCATATTTATCAACTAACATGAAATCAGGAAAAACCGTTTCTGACGCCAACGTATCCACATCCAACTGCAAGCCCATCATCCGTGTAGCCATAATTAAAACATCTTGCTGAGTTACCGAAGTCTCCGGTGAATAGATACCATCCCCTACCCCTTCGATAACTCCCTCTAAGGCTAACTTGGAAATGTGACGAATTCCCCAATAATCTCTACTTACATCTAAAAAGGATAATCGAACATTAGAGTTTGAGTTTGAAACGGTAGCTGAAGTGGTTGGGTTCACGGATTCTGCAAGGACTGGCGTACCTGCTAGACTTGTGATGATCAAAGAGCTTAAGATAGCACTCGCCAATTTCTTATTTTTCATAATCAATTTTAACTCCTCTATAATTGCTATTTAGTTAGGTCGTTTCATAGGGTATGGAAGCTCCAGATGTCCCATTAAACTATCTACTTGCTTGCCATCTTTGAGTACATACAAGGTTTTCACTTCTGGAAATTGGAAAATAGTTTTCTTAAGTGCTTGTACAAATAATTCTTCTCCAGGAGCACCCAATTGCGTTTTAGGTCCAAATGCCAAATCAAGCTTCATTTCACCTTTGGCAGCATCGAACTTCACACTCGTAAATTTCAAATCATCGAATAATGGAATTGCTTTTGGATCTTCACTTTTTTGTAGAGCCTTGAGCGCAGCCTCATAAGCGTCAGAATCTTTCTCTACGCTGATTGTTACCACTTTTTCTACCAGCTTCATTTCATCTTGGTCACTGTAATAGGCCTTTACCTGCAGCTGTTTAAGCGGCACACTTGTAGGCTTCGGCGTTATTGTTTGAGTAGAAGTTGTTGCAATAGGTGTAGAAGTTGCTTGTGGTGCCGTTGAAGCAGCTCCTGTTAGTTGACTTTTCTGGCCACAGGCCGTTACGGTCAACGTGATGGCACTTACAAGGAGCGCTCCTTTAACTAGGCGACTTGTTTTGTTCATCTTTTTCACTCCTTAGCATTATGCCTAGACATGCTAGCCTAGTTTGTTCCGCTTCGTGTTCTCATTGCTTAATTAAGATTCAAATATTCCTTAATTGCAGCGACAAGAGAAGCAGCTAATTTGTCCTGGAATGCCTCTTTGTACATTGCGGATTCATCATTCTTATTGGACAAGTAACCAACTTCAAGCAAGACAGCAGGCATGGTGGTTTTGGTGATAACGCGAAAGTCACCCTCGCGAACCTTACGATCATTAAATCCAGTAGCTGGAACAGCGTGTTTATGGATAACATTGGCGAAATCTAAACTTTCTGACCTGTTATAGTACGTTTCAGTACCGGATACCGTTGCTTTTGCGCTGTTCCCATGAATCGATAAGAATAAGTCCGCGGAGATATCGTTGGCAAAAGAAACTCGATCATCTAATGGGATGAATGTATCATTTGTACGCGTCATAAGTACATTAATTCGCTTATCTTTCGCTAATAAGGACTCTACCTTCTTCGCTGTAGCCAGTGTAAATTCCTTCTCGTGTCTACCTGTTATGGAAAGTGCACCTGGATCGTGATCACCATGACCGGCATCGAGAATGACAGTTAGCTTGCGCTCACCAATCGTAGCCTTCCACTCATTGGACAGCTTTGTGGTTACCTTTTGGTAATCTATTGGACCGTTCAAATCCAGAATAATTCTCACCGTAGCCGGATTGTCGCTGAAATTAGAAAAGCGCACTTTGGACACAAGAGGCTGCTTAGAAGGTAATTCTCCTGAGTTCTTAACTAGCAATTTCTTGAACGAGTCATCTAGCGTCGTGTTCGGGAAATCAAACACAAGCCGTGAAGGATTCGATAAGGTTAACACCTCCGGTTTCAAGCTTCCCTCATTCGCAATGACAGTAAATTCTGTTTCAGATAGCTCTATGGAAGTTATCACTTGACCCAACGGGGCAGGAGTAGCCGTTCCTGTACCTGTTCCTGTTGACGGCTTCGTTCCCGGTGGCTTCGTCTCTGGRGTCGCCGTATTTCCGTCGGGATTTACAACATCAATGGGGCCCGTTACTGGCTTTGAGTCCGATTCATTGTCATTGAACATATGAACGGAAGATGTAGCTCCATCCCACTTAAATTCAATCCCTAGTTCCTCTCCAATAAAACGCAGTGGAAGCATTGTTGTGTTATTTTCGAGCTTGGGACTTACTTCTAATGTTTCTTTCTTCCCATTAATAAGCGCAGTGCCATTGTTAATGATGAGTTGAATATTAATTTTGTCTTTCACGATAGTTACCTTGCTGGTTGCTTCGTCCCAGCTCACTTTAGCACCGATTTGCTCAGCTATGATGCGTGCTGGAACAATGGTAGTACCATTAATGATTCGCGGCTGAACATCGACGGATTCCAATAGCTTCTCATTCATAAAAAGCTTAATCGGCTTTGAAGCATCAGCTCCAAAGGCAGTAGTTGGTATCAGCAGCAGACAAACGAGCAAAAACAAACAAATTGCAGGAAATTTCATCTTTCACCTCTATGTAATGTCGGAATTGGGGGATGTAACTAAGCAGCCATTTTAGCCAACTCTATCAATCTATCAGCTTTCTTATCATTATAGCAAAATTAACCTATACCTGACAGCGCAACCTCCTTTTCTTCGACATTCTAGTAAACTATTAGACGTAGAAAACTGCCAAAAGTTGCAAGATCGTTCCATCTAATATGCAAAAAAAAGACGCATCCCCAATCAGGGGATACGCCTCTTGAACTTAGCTTATTTGTAAGCTAAACGCTTTTGGTGAGCTTGCTCATATGCTGTGATTTTCGTTTCATGCTGAAGCGTCAAACCGATGTCATCCAAGCCTTGCAGCAAGAATTGACGACGGTGCTCATCCAAGTCAAATTGGATTTCAAGACCGTACTCATCTGTCAGTTTGTTATTCTCAAGATCTACACTCAACTTGTAGCCTTCGTGCTTTGCAGTACGTTGGAACAAGTCTTCAACTTGCTCTTCCGACAATTTGATTGGCAGAATGCTGTTTTTGAAACAGTTGTTGTAGAAAATGTCCGCATAGGAAGGCGCGATGATGACGCGGAAACCGAAATCTTGAATCGCCCAAGGCGCGTGCTCACGGGATGAACCGCAACCGAAGTTCGCTCTGGAAATCAGAACGGAAGCTCCCTGATAACGCTCTTGATTTAATGGGAAGTTCTCAATGACGTTGCCTGCTTCGTCCCATCTCCATTCGAAGAAAAGGAATTGTCCGAAACCGGAACGCTCAATTCTTTTAAGAAATTGTTTAGGGATAATTGCATCTGTATCTACGTTTACACGATCAACAGGACCTACTAGACCTGTATGTTGTTTGAAAGCTTCCATGTTCTCATTCTCCTTAAAGTTTTGCTTAAGCAAAACTAGTTCAAATTAAGCTTGTTGGTATTCTTTGATTTCCCAATCACGAACGTCATAGAAATGACCTTTGATCGCTGCTGCAACAGCCATTGCTGGGGATACAAGATGCGTACGTCCGCCGCGGCCTTGACGACCTTCGAAGTTACGGTTAGACGTAGAAGCACAGCGTTGACCTGGTTGTAGCACGTCAGGGTTCATAGCCAGACACATTGAGCAACCTGCATCACGCCATTCGAAGCCAGCTTCGGAGAAAATTTTGTCCAAGCCTTCTTTTTCAGCTTGAATTTTAACACGTCCTGAACCTGGTACCACAATTGCTGTTACGCTTGGATCTACCGTGTAGCCTTGTGCAATCTTAGCTGCTGCACGAAGATCTTCGATACGTCCATTTGTACAAGAACCGATGAAGACATAATCCACTTTAAGATCTGTCATAGGTGTTCCTGGCGTTAAATCCATATATTCAAGCGCTTTTTCAGCAGCTTTACGTTCATTCTCTGTTTCAAAGCTTTGCGGATCTGGCACCAATGCCGTGATACTTGTCCCCATGCCAGGGCTCGTTCCCCAGGTTACTTGCGGGATCAACGTATCTGCGTCGAATTCCAATACCCAATCGTACGTAGCGCCTTCGTCTGTCACAAGATTGGACCACTCTGCAACGGAAGCGTCAAAATCAGCACCTTGCGGTACATATTCACGACCACGTAGATAGTCAAATGTCGTAGCGTCAGGAGCAATTAGACCTGCACGAGCTCCACCTTCAATAGACATGTTACAGACCGTCATACGCTCTTCCATGGAAAGACCGCGAATTGCTTCGCCTGTGTATTCAATAACATATCCTGTAGCAAAGTCTGTGCCGTATTTCGCGATAACACCAAGGATTAAATCTTTCGCAGTTACGCCTGGCTTCAAGTTACCTGTGATACGAACTTCCAGGGATTTCGCTCTGGATTGTTGAAGCGTTTGAGTCGCCATTACGTGCTCAACTTCACTTGTTCCAATACCGAAAGCAAGTGCGCCGAAAGCGCCATGTGTTGAAGTATGGCTGTCACCGCAGACGATCGTTTTGCCTGGGTGTGTAAGACCAAGCTCAGGACCCATAACGTGTACAACACCTTGATCAAGGCTATCTAGGTCAAACAGCGTAACACCGAAGTCACGGCAGTTTTGGGAAAGTGTATCGATTTGTTGCTTGGAAATTGGATCTGTAATATTGAAACGGTCCTTCGTAGGCACGTTGTGATCCATTGTTGCGAAAGTTAAGTCTGGACGACGAACCTTACGACCGGACAAGCGAAGTCCTTCGAATGCTTGCGGAGAAGTTACTTCATGTACTAGATGCAAATCAATATAAATAACGCTGGGCTTACCATCTTCCTGGTTAATAACGTGATTATCCCAAATCTTCTCGAACATTGTCTTTTTACTCATATCCAGTCACCTCTTGTCATTATCCGCATTAGTTTGCTAATGTCTTACCCTCGTATAGTACTTTAGCACGGATTGTCTCATAGTTCCAAGATATAATAACTATAAGCTTGATAGATAATTCCTATATAGCAAAATAAGGTTGACATATCTACTGATAATGATTATCATTCTCTTTGCGAACTCGAATTGGCCATCGATTCAAAAAATGTAAAAAGAATGATTAGGGGGAAATTTTTGTGAAAACCATATTTAAACCACTTACTTTTTCAATCGCACTTCTATCGTTAATCGTAACCGCTGCATGTGGAAATTCTACGACAACAACGACGCCTTCACCAAGCGCCGCTGCCGCTGCAAGTGTGGCGCCATCTGCAACACCTGCTGCAGATAAAACAATTACACACGCACTGGGAACAACGACAATAAAAGGTACACCGAAACGCATTGTAACATTGGAATGGGCATACACAGAAGATGTACTTGCACTTGGCCTTCAACCCGTAGGTTCAGCTGATAATAAAGGATTTAATACAGCAGTAAATGTAAAGCCAGCACTTGACGCTTCTGTTATTGATGTAGGAACTCGTCAAGAGCCTAACTTAGAAACAATCACTGGCTTGAAGCCAGATCTGATTATTACAAGCACATTGCGTTCGAGTAAAAACTACGAAGCTCTCTCCAAGATCGCCCCAACGATCGCATTTGAATCCTACCCAGCTGAAGGAAAAGGCGATCAGTACTCCGATATGATTACCACATTCAAAACAATTTCAGATATCGTTGGTAAGAAAGCTGAAGGAGACAAGGTACTTGCTGATCTAGACAAATCCTTCGCGGATACCAAAGCGAAATTAGTCGCTGCTAAAAAGGATGGCGCCGAGTTCGCTTTAACACAAGCATTCAGCAATCAAAACAATGCCGTTCTACGTATGTTCACCGACAACTCCATGGTCGTTCAGATTATGCAACGCATCGGCTTGAAAAATGTATTTAAGTCCGCGAAATTTGAGCTTTATGGCTTCTCAACTGCTTCCGTTGAAGCTTTACCTGCTGTTCAAAATGCGAACTTCTTCTACATCGTTCAAGATGCGGATAATGTATTCGACAAACAATTAAAAGACAATRCCGTATGGAAAGGTCTTTCCTTTGTGAAAGACAACAAGACATTTAAGCTTCCTGGCAACACGTGGACTTTCGGCGGACCTTTATCTGCCAAATTATTTGCTGAGCTAGCTGCTGCTTCATTAACGAAATGATCCAACCTGCGATGAACTCGAAATCGAATCGATTCGTTAATATCGAGTGGAAATCTCTCCTTGTATTTGGAGGAGGGGGGCTTGCTCTCTGCCTCCTGCTATTTCTCAACCTAACGCAAGGAGAAGCGAACATTACCGTTCATACGGTTATTCAAGCTTTGATATCTCCACAAAATACCCCCGACCATTTAATGGTGCGGGGGCTTCGCATGCCGCGCGCAGTAATAGGTATGCTCGCAGGTGCAGCACTTGCTGTTGCAGGTGCACTCTTACAGACTGTCACCCGTAATCCACTCGCATCCGCCTCAACATTAGGTTTGAATGCGGGTGCCTATTTCATCATCGTTTTGGCCGCTGTTTTTTTCCCAGCTCTGAAGTCTGATCATGCCTTACTTTTAGCATTAGTTGGGGCCTGTGGCGCAGCGATTATGGCCTATTACATGTCAGGCGGCCGCAAAAGCTCTCCTCTACGCATGGCACTTGCTGGCATGCTTGTAACACTCGTACTCTCTGCCTTCACAAGCGGACTGCAAATCATGTATGAGGAAGCGACAAATGGCTTATTCATGTGGGGTTCAGGTGCATTAGGACAGAACGATTGGGAAGGTGTCCAGTATGCACTCCCTTGGATTTTCATTGGGCTCGTTGTTGCTTTTCTGTACAATCAAAAGTTAGATATGCTTGCTTTAAGCGAAGAAACTGCTATCTCATTAGGTGAGAAAATCAACCTAGTTCGATTAATTGCTCTAGCTGCAGCGATTTTGCTCGCTGGTGTGACTGTGAGCGTCGTAGGACCCATCGGTTTTATAGGACTTATCGCACCTCATCTTGTCCGGCTAATTGGCTTACAACGACATCGACTTTTGATTCCAGGAAGTGCGCTCTGGGGAGCCGCAGTTTTACTTGGTGCGGATACGATTGCTAAAATGTTCCACAGTACACTCGGCGAACTTCCTGCAGGCTCCGTAACCGCCTTACTTGGCGCACCTTGGTTAATCTGGCTCGCAATCCGCGGTACTCGAATGAAGGCTTCTGCTGAGAGCAGTTCTATGAGCGTCGGTTACGTTGGCACCAAAATACCATATTCAATTTTAGCAGTGGTATCTGTTATTGCCCTTATTGTCTTGGTGCTATTCGGCTTAACCGCAGGTGCTTTGCATATCCCGATATCCAATGTTATTGCCGTAGTATCTGGGCATGGAGAAGAAATGGCACGCAATGTCATTCTGAACTTGCGTCTGCCTCGCATTCTAGTTGCGGCACTCGCTGGCGCCTCCTTAGCCGTTGCTGGTTCAATGATGCAAGGAGCTGTTCGTAATCCGCTTGCTGACCCATCCGTCGTTGGCGTGACATCTGGTGCCGGAATGGGTGCCCTGCTCGTCTTAACAATTTGGCCTACAGCGTCTGCTACATGGGTACCTGTAGGTGCTATTATCGGAGCACTTCTTTCCGCGGGCAGCGTCTATGCCCTTGCTTGGAAAAAGGGACTAAATCCCGTCGTTCTGATTCTTGTCGGAATTGCAGTTTCCGCAATAGGCTCGGCTGTCATTCAATTTCTCGTGATCCAATCCAAACTCGGTGCCGCCCCAGCGCTTACATGGCTGTCAGGCAGTACCTATGCTAGAGGTTGGAAAGAAGTCATCCAACTACTGATCACAACGATCATTCTGATGCCAAGTGCTTGGCTGCTTGGTCGGCGTGTAGATCTATTAGCATTTGGTGACCACGTGTCTATTGGACTAGGTCTGAAGTTGCATAAAACAAGACTGATTTCTGTTGCAATCGGCGTGTTTGTTGCTGCGATTGCCGTTGCCGCGGTTGGAACAGTAAGCTTCATTGGCTTACTAGCGCCACATGCTGTTCGTCTCTTCATGGGACAGCATCATCAGAAGTCGGTCGTGCTTTCGGCCATCTTAGGGGCTATCCTGCTTACAATGGCTGATATTGTAGGGAAAACGATCCTCATTCCCAAAGAGATTCCGTCAGGTATCGTCGTCGCTGTCATCGGTACCCCATATTTATTGTTCTTAATGTATCGCAGTACAATTCGAAAATAACTAAATTTATCCAAAAAAGGCAGTGATACTGGTGGAATCCAGATGTCACTGCTTTTTGAGTATTTATTCCTATATTGCTGCTTGAAACGTCCCGAAAAGCTTGATATGATAGCCTTCTAGCACGATGAAAAGGAGACGCATTTTCTCATGGAATTACGTCAATTACAATACGCAATCCAAATCGCCATAGAGCGGAATTTCTCTCGGGCGGCCGAGAAACTTCATATCGCCCAGCCGTCATTGAGCCAGCAATTATCCAAGCTGGAGAAAGAACTTGGCGTTCTCTTATTTCAACGGAGCACCAATTCAGTTGAACTGACGCATGCAGGTTCCCTTTTTGTAGAGAAATCCCAAAAAATACTCGATATGATCGAAGGTCTTAAGAAGGAAATGGAAGACATTTCGCAAATGAAAAAAGGCCGACTCGTCATCGGCAGTATGCCCATTACCGGATCAACCATTTTGCCATTTGTCGTACCTGTCTTTCAAGCGGCTTATCCCGATATCGAGATTACCCTAGTTGAAGAAACGTCAACTAACTTAGAAACTTTAACAGTTAACGGTCAGACGGATATCTCACTGTTATCTTTACCGCTTCGCGAGGAATCGCTTGTTTACGAGACTTTGCTCGAAGAAGATATCGTGCTTGCCGTCCCACCTAAGCATCCGCTTGCGTCGAGTCAAGAGCCTGTTCGTATCGCGGCGCTAGAAAATGAAGCATTTATCGCATTAAAAAAGGGACAAGGCTTTCGTAAACTGACCCTGGACCTATGCCAAGAAGCCGGGTTTACGCCTAGAATCGTGTTTGAATCCAGCAATATGGAAACGGTTCAATCCCTCGTTGCTGCAGGAATGGGAATCGCATTCGTCCCTTACCTTATCTCTAAACGCAGTTTAAGTGAGCTTTCACCTGTTAACCTTACTATTGAAGGAAATCCCACACGTAAACTTGTTATTGCCTATCGCAAGGGCCGCTATATTTCGAAGGCTGCCGAAGCTTTTATCTCTACAATGAAAGAGGTTATGCTAACGATTCGTTAGCATAACCTCTGATCTCCCAAGGAGGGAACTCTATGAGCCGAACATTAATCATTTTCCTATGTATGGCGAGTTTGTTGGATGCAGGATTAACCGACTTGGGTCTTCGATTGCAGCTAATCGGTGAAGCGAATCCAGTCATGAAATTTCTGTATGAGCATAGCTACTTGGCTTTCTATGGGATTAAAATCATTCTCCCCATCTCACTCTTTTTCATAGCGGCGAAAGTCGGCAAACGTGTGTTCATCCATCATTTATTCCGCTTCTCAACCGTCGTTTACATGGGTATTCTTCTCATGCATGCCTTCTGGATCTCATCTTCAATTTCTCAAAGCTTAAATATTTGAATCGTGCGCTGTAATTGTGTCACCATGCGAAGCATTTGCTCGGACTGAATAACGACCGCTTTAACCGAACGTGTTTGCTGTACCATTGAAGTCGATACTTGCTCTGTGCCTGCAGCAGATTGCTGCGTAATCGCGGAGATGTTTTCCATGGTGCCCGTGATAAATTGCGCCGCGTTCAACATCTTCTGACTTTCTCCTGTAAACTCACTCATTCGTTGAGTAATGAATTGGATGCTTTCGACCATCTCACCGAATATCTTTTCCGTTGCTTCGATCGATTCCGTCTGCCTACGAGCAATTTCCTCATTGATCTGAATATTCTTCTGGGCCATTTTAATACTATTCTCGATGTTATGTACCATATGGAATACACCCTTCGCCGATTTCGACGACTCTTCCGCCAGCTTGCGCACCTCTTGTGCAACAACCGAGAATCCTCTTCCATGCTCGCCTGCACGTGCTGCTTCAATCGAAGCATTTAGGGACAGCAAATTAGTTTGTTCGGCAATCTCAGAAATCGTACGTGTGATGGAAGAGATACCAGCAGCTTCTTTCACCAGATCATCGATGGTCCCCGATACATTACTTGTTGCAAGTACAATATGAGAAACACTCTCTGATTGACTTTCGACCGCGCGCATACCTTTTTTCACCAGTTCTAGTGTTTTACCGCAACGATTGTTCATTTCATGGGTTGAATCTACATAGTCCGTGATCTTTGTTTCAATTTCCTTTACAACGGAAAAGCTTTTGAAAACACCTGATGAGATCTCATTAGCTCCCTCCGCAAGTGAAGTTACGGATCCGGTTGCTTCAACAATCATCGTATTAATACCTTCGTTTTTGTGATAAATATCACGGCTCGAGTCCGCCACATGCTTGGAAATCGAGGCAGTTTCATTCAGAAGCTCCTTCAATTTCACGATCATCGCATTAAAGGATCGTCCCATGTCGCCTAACGCATCCTTCGAGGAAGCATCGACCGTTTGTGTGAAATCTCCTTTTGCAATATTCATCGCCACACGTGTTACATTATCGATCGGCTCTGTTAACGCTTTTTCCAAGAACCGTACATAAGGAAAGCTGAACACCATCAGGATGAGAGACGAAGATAAAGCAAAGATCACAGAAACGTCTGCCGTTAGCATAAGAATTAGGATAATAATAGTGTAAAAGGCAACTACGGTATAATAACCAAGTTGAAGCTTAGCGCGGAATGATTGAGCTAGAAACCAGTTCATAGGAGATCGACCTCTCTTTTAAGAAATGTAGTTTTACTGCCATATGATGAGGTCCATGTACCACGTCATCAATGGGTCTCCGAAGCAAAAACAGATTAAACCAGCGACAGCGATGAAAGGACCATAGGGAATTGGTGAACGCCGATCCAGTTTACCTGAGGCGATAAGAGCCACACCGATGACGCTGCCAAGCAGCGCCGAAAGAAAGATGCATAACAGCACAAGCTTGATTCCCATTACAAGTCCAACTAATGCCATCAATCGAATATCCCCAAAGCCCATAGCGGGCTTCCCCATCCAAGTTGCCACAAGAGATACGATAATCAGCGTGCCTCCTCCTACCACAAATCCAATTGCATAATGCCAAATTGGCAGAGGGTGAACAAACAACCGTAATCCTGTAAATAACAGCATAGCTGGATAGATGATTTTGTTAGGCAACAGCATGTAGGCTAAATCACTCACTGTTAGAATGAGAAGCACAGACACAAGCGGGTATGCAATCCATAGTTCATCTACACTAACTAAGAAGGGAAGAGAGGCAAATAATATGCCTCCTGCCAACTCTCCGACGATATACACAGGGGATATATGTGCACCGCATGTGTGACATTTCCCTCTTCGGATGAACCATCCAAAGATTGGAATCAAGTCTATCGCGTTAAGCTGACGTCCACAGCTTCCACAGCTAGATCGCGGGGTTACGACGGATACGCCTTTCGGTACCCGAAGCCCCACTACATTAAAAAATGAACCGAACAAAGCTCCCACTATGAACAATAGGACTGTGTAACTCCATGCTTCCCACCCCATCGCCAAACCTCCTCTTGATGACTAACCTCAGTGATCCTTATTTAGAAATCTGCTTTCTTGGCATATTCACGATTACTTACCGGGGCTGTCCCCAATTGAACCTGTAACCAGGCAGCTAATTGATTAAAGCTCTCAATGGTTACTGTAATGGATTGCTTCTGCCCGCCTGCTGTTGCCACTTCGATCTCGATCTTATTCTCAGCTTCTGTACAAACGACCAAGTATTGTGACATTTCGCCGTTCATTTCCTCACTCCAATTACACATTACACTGCTTGTGAAATTTTTCATAGGTCCATTCCCCCTGAATAAGTTGATGATCTTACCGCCATTCACAGCCTTTAAGCCTCCTGTAAACATCTCAGTCGATTCCTGAGACTTGTTCGTTGCGCTTGTGGATACCTGCTCGCTCGGTGCCGGAATAGAAGGTACAGCTATTGACGCAGATGCTTGTACCTCATTTTCCATTGTGAGTGTCATTTCATTCAAGTCATCCAAACTTAACTCACTCTCAGGAATTTCAAGCTCAGTTACTTCTGTTACTTCAACTGCCTGTACAACTTCAATCGGCTCAACGAATTCTTGTGCGTCGACTAGATCAATAGCTTCAACTTCTTCGATGAATTCAACTTCTTCTACGGTTTCTACGGTTTCTACGGTTTCTACGGCTTCTACAGGTTCTACAACTTCAACAGCTTCTACCGCATCATACATCTCTGTACTAACGTTCTCCTGCTGCATGAGCTCCCACTCTGGCTCCACGTCTCCTTGCATCACAGCTGCAAGACGCTCCATCTCTAATGTTCGATCCACATCTGATGCTGT
>NZ_JBFUHL010000042.1:0-48054 GCF_056402415.1 Paenibacillus sp. P4_A9 | reverse complement strand
CCAATAGGCTCGGAAAACGAGCCTAATCGGATTGCTTCGCGCCAATAGGCTCGGAAAACGAGCCTAATCGGATTGCTTCGCGCCAATAGGCTCGGAAAACGAGCCTAATCGGATTGCTTCGCGCCAATAGGCTCGGAAAACGAGCCTAATCGGATTGCTTCGCGCCAATAGGCTCGGAAAACGAGCCTAATCGGATTGCTTCGCGCCAATAGGCTCGGAAAACGAGCTAAGCTATATCTGTCCCCTCCGCCCCACCCACAAATGGCAAATTGTTCGTTGTATATCTCTCTGCTATCGACCATATACTCTTAAGAGGAGGATGGATAGATGGAAGGAGTGAGCACATGGAACTGTTTGCAATTGCCCTAATCGATGTCGAAGAATCCTATGTACGTTCGCTGAGCGCGCAGGTGAAGCAAGCGCTGCAGTATTTACATATCGTAGAAAATGGTTTAACGGCTACTTACACTTGTAGTGAGACACGTGCTTTTATTTATGTGGAAGCGGAAGCGGGGAGTGTACACCACGATCCGCAGGTCCATGAAGCTCAGGTAAGAGCCTGCTTAGCAGGAGTGCTGGCGAGCCACATTGTAGCGGACAAGGAATCCAGCATTGTGCGTAATCTGATCACGAAGGATTTTAAATATGAGAAATTGACAGACATTGAAGCCATTGAAGGATACTGTAAGCAATCATTGATCCAAGAGAGTGTGCTGGAAGGGTTACCGCTGGTGAACAGCAGCCCTTGCCGGCTTCGTCGCGTACAAATGCTGAAGGAACAGATAAACGGCTTGCTCGAGGAAAATCCTCAGATCAGCCTAGATGGCTTCCTGAAATTTCGGATCCAGGAGTACAAGGAAGAGTTACGAGAAATTGTCGAGTACGCGATTGATGAGTTCATGATGGACCGCCAGTATCAGGAATTTATTTCGCTTCTGCAATATTTCGTTTATATTCAAGAGGCCAAAATACCAGCTGCTCATCTCATTCATAAAGGTGGCCATGAGTTTGTCATTCTGAATGACAGAATGGAGCCTATTGATGCGAATGAATTTGATGCAAGCTTTCGAATGGAAATGCTGGAGAAGGACATCAATTTCGAGGATATGATCGTGAGTACACTCATTACGGTTTCTCCCGCCAACATTTACATTCATACACGGGATCCTGAATTGACGATCATCAAAACGATAGGGCAGATCTTCGAGGACCGTACATCCGTGTGCAGCTATTGCCGTACTTGTGACCTTTATCTCGGAGATGCCAAGAAGCAGGATCAACTATCCCCTTGACCTTGCTCTCCTTGCCATTTATAATAGTGATCGAAGGCGTTAGTATCAAAGACAAGAACTTTCTGTATGAACTGCTCAGAGAGAGGAGACCAGGCTGCAATCTCCTTCAGCGAATCGGATTGTTTACCCCTTTGTAGCCGTATTGTGGAATTCGGCCTGACTTGCAGGTGCGATACTATACAGTACCGGAATCATTCCCGTTAACGAATGCTTATGAGGATTCGACTTACCCTTTGGGTATGAGCGAATCGAACTAGGGTGGAACCACGAGCTGAGCGCACTCGTCCCTTTATGGGATGAAGTGTGCTTTTTTGCGTTCAATTCACAGAATTTAGGAGGCAACGAAGATGGTTGTACAAGTAAAATTACCAGATGGTGCAGTAAGAGAGTATGCAGTGGGGACAACAATTGAGCAAGTGGCGGAATCCATTTCAACCGGTCTAAAGAAAAATGCAGTTGGCGGCAAAGTTAACGGTAAATCCGTTGATTTATCTTTTCCATTGGACAATGATGCGGATGTTGAAATCCTAACGCTCGATAGCGAAGCGGGCCTAGAGATGTACCGTCATAGCACAGCGCATTTGATGGCACAAGCGATCAAACGCATTTATGGCAACAAAGCGGTTAAGCTAGGAATTGGTCCTGTGATTGAGGATGGCTTCTACTATGATATCGATTTGGAAACACCGCTGAATCCTGAAGATTTGATCAAAATCGAAAAGGAAATGGAGCGCATCTCAAACGAAAATTTGGCGATTACACGCCGCGTTGTTTCCCGTGATGAAGCTCTTCGTATTTTCACAGAGATGGAGGATCCGTTCAAGCTAGAATTGATCCGTGATCTACCGGAAGACTCCGTATTAACGATCTACGATCAAGGTGAATTCTTTGACCTGTGCCGCGGGCCGCATTTGCCTTCAACTGGACGCATTAAGGCGTTCAAATTGTTGAGTGTTGCTGGTGCTTACTGGCGCGGCGATGCGAAAAACAAAATGCTGCAGCGCATTTACGGAACTGCTTTCCCTAAGAAAGCACAACTGGATGAGCATTTGCTCTTGCTCGAAGAGGCTAAGAAACGTGATCACCGTAAATTAGGCCGCGAACTTAAAATGTTTGCCTTCTCACGCGAAGTTGGTCAAGGCTTACCGCTTTGGTTGCCAAATGGCGCGAAACTTAGACGCACAATGGAGCGTTACATTGTTGATTTGGAAGAACGTCTAGGCTACCAACACGTGTACACACCTGTACTTGCCAATGTAGAGTTATACAAAACATCTGGTCACTGGGAGCACTATCAAGAAGACATGTTCCCGAAAATGATCATGGACAATGAGGAGCTTGTTCTTCGTCCTATGAACTGTCCTCACCATATGATGGTGTACAAGAGTGACATGCGCAGCTACCGTGATTTGCCGGTTCGTATCGCTGAACTTGGCACGATGCACCGTTATGAAATGTCAGGCGCATTGACAGGCTTGCACCGTGTGCGTGCGATGACATTGAATGATGCTCATATCTTCTGCCGTTTGGATCAAATAAAAGAAGAGTTCTCCCGCGTTGTTACCTTGATCCGTCAAGTTTACGCAGATTTCGGAATCACAGACTACCGTTTCCGTTTATCTTACCGGGATCCAAAGGATACAGAAAAGTACTTCCAGGATGATCAAATGTGGGAAACTTCCCAACGCATGCTGCGTGAAGTAGTCGAGGAGTTAGGTTTGCCGTTCTACGAAGCAGAAGGTGAAGCTGCATTTTATGGTCCTAAATTAGATGTTCAAATCAAAACAGCGTTGAAGAAGGAAGAAACACTTTCAACGGCACAAATTGATTTCTTGCTACCGGAGCGTTTCCAATTGGAGTACACAGGTGAAGATGGTCAGAAACATCGTCCAGTCGTTATTCATAGAGGAATCATCTCTACAATGGAGCGCATGACAGCCTTCTTGCTTGAGAATTTCGCTGGTGCTTTGCCAACATGGTTAATGCCAACACAAGCGAAAGTTATTCCAGTATCACCTGCGTTTGAAGAGTTCTCTAATCAGGTGACTGACAAACTAAGAGAAGCTGGTATTCGTGTTGAAGCTGATAATCGGAATGAGAAGCTAGGTTACAAAATTAGAGAAGCGCAGCTGGAGAAAATTCCTTTCATGCTCGTCGTTGGCGAGAACGAAGTGAAGAATGAAAGCTTGTCCATCCGTAAGCGGGGACAAGGGGATCTGGGTACTCAACCGATTGCTGAAGTCATCAACATGATTCAAGAAGAGATCAAAAACAAACTGTAACTCTTATTAGTTCCTATAAAAGCAGAGAAGTGCTTTTCACTTCTCTGCTTTTTGCGTTCCAAAAAAGTGTTTTCTACGTGCATAAGTAGGCAAAAGGGGGACATGTTATACAGTGAGTCTGTTTGTGGAGGTTTATTGATGAAAGGAAATGGAAAGCCTACTTTAGTAGGGGGAGGCTTAAAACAATGAGAATAACCGATGCGCAGGTGCAATCCAAATGGATATTAGCATGGATGGTGCTCACCGTTTTGGTTGTGTTTTTTGGAGAAGAGGCTAGCAATCAAGGTAACAATAGGGCGGTAAACACCGATACCCATATAAGAGATCAGCGGGACAATAAGGCAAGGATTGTGCTTCCTGCTGCATGGCCTGTTGCACAAGAGCATCAACAACAAGCTAGTTACCGCTTTATTCCAAATCTAGATTCGGATTTATCCAAATACACGGCAGTCGAAGTGACAGCAACCGGGTATTCTGCAGGTAAAGAATCTACAGGTAAGAATCCGGACCACCCTTCCTATGGGATTACGTATTCAGGGATTAAAGTCATGCGTGATGATAAGGCTTTATCGACGATCGCGGCAGATACCAAGGTGTTCCCTTTAGGTACAGTTTTATTTATACCAGGTTATGGCTACGGGGTAGTTGCAGATACAGGAAGTGCGATTAAAGGGAAGAAAATCGACCTGTATTTCAACACGAAGGACCAGGTTTATAAAGAGTGGGGGAAGAAGACCGTCAAGGTGTTTGTGGTGAAAAAAGGAAATGGGAAAGTGACTGAGGTCATTTGGAAGCAGTTAAAGGATGAAATACTGACTCCTGCAAAAGCGCTGTAAAGTTCAATTTTGTAAAAAAGAAATTCATAAAAAATCCTGTTTTGGAAATCATACTATTACAGGAGGTGATTGACATGGCAAAGAACAAGAACAACAAGAAAGCAGCGCAAGACACGGAATTTGCTACTGAAGTAGCGGTACCTAATAAGCAGCAACAAAACAACACACAAAACCAAAATAAATAAAAAATAGCTTTGTTGAAAAGACGGAGATCCGAAAGGGTCTCCGTTTTTCTGCGTTAGAATGTAAAAGTTTTTTCATTTCTTTTCAAGCCCTCCTACGATATAATGTAACAAAAACTAACATTTTGTTCCTTTTGGGAGGAGTTCCGCTTGCTGATGTCGACGGATTCAAAGCAGAAAGCTTGGTTCTACGGTTTTGTACTTATTGGCATGGGTGTAAATGTATTCGCTTTATTTTCGGAATCAGCTTGGGTTACGCTAGTTAGTATCGCTGTTTTCCTCATTATGGGAGTAGGCGCATTGCTTGTTTCGAGAGCATCCGTTCGAGCACAAGAGCTGGGATCGCTTGATCACGAAGAACAATTCCGTACATTTATTCAAGAATCACAGGTTGTTGCAGATCGACTAGCAGCAGCGGTTGAAGAGGTCAATCGCTCTATCGGGCATCTACTTCAGATTGCAGATGCTTCTATTCAAGGGGAAGAGGAATTGAAGGGACGAAGCCAGCACGCTGCAGGGCAGCTCCAAGAAGCCTTTGCTGCGATTCAACAGGTGGCTGCGGCTGCTGATCAAATCTTAGATTCGTCGTTACATATGCATCGGGAAAGTGAACAAACCAAAGATACGGTGGTTGATGTATGTCGCTCCCTGAATGCGACAGATGAGGTTATGAACGATTTACATGTGAACAACGATACGATGCAGAAGAAAATTCAAGATCTAACCGAGCATACCTCGAAAATTGAAGAAATCAATACGTTCATTACGGAAGTCGTTGCTCAAACGTCATTGCTTGCCTTGAATGCTTCGATTGAAGCGGCTAGAGCTGGTGAACATGGAAGAGGCTTCTCCGTCGTTGCACAGGAAATTAAGAAGTTGGCTGCGCAAAGTCATGAAGCCGTTCAGAAGTCGTCAGAGCTTCTAGCTGATATTGAGAGTGGCGTTTCACAAGTGGTTGCGGCCGTTGCAGAAGAGAAAGCTTCTGTTACGCACGGAATTGATGAGATGAAGGTGATGAAAGGGAAAATTGATACGATTTTCTCATTGATCCTTCACGTGAATAGCCTAGTGGCAAGTACAACTAGTTCAACGAAACACCAGTCCACCCTGGTTACTGGGACTAGAACTTCTTTAGGTGAAGTGGTGGATTTGATGAATGAGACGATGTCGAGTGTAGAGCATACACTGGATCAAATGAAAAAGCAGCGGCATGAGGTTTCGAGACTGCAACATATCAATCAAAATTTAGATCGCTCTTCCGCAGAGCTCGTTCAGGCCATTCAGGCCGTAGGGATGAAGAGTAAGCATGGAAGTGTTCATGTCAATATTGATGAAATGAAGCAATTGTTAAACGCGCTTGTTCGAGTACCTGACATCAAATCATTGGTGGAAGATAAGCATGCCTCGCACTTGCACGGAATATTGAAGAAAACAGCAGGGATTGAAGCGATTTGGTCGAATCGCGGGGATGGAACCTTTATCTACTCGCAGCCAGAGGCGGGCTTGGTGAATGCCAAAGGGAGAGAGTGGTGGAAGCGTGCAATGGCGGGTGAACTCTTCATTTCGGACGAGTACGTGTCAGCTATTACGAAAAAACCATGTATTACATTGTCTAAATCCGTCATAGATGACATGGGAACGCCAATTGGTGTCGTTGGAATCGATTTAGTGTTAAATTAATAGTTCTCAAACCACTCTTTTTAGTGTAAAATAAGATTACTGTTATAAATCTTGACACGGAGAGATAGGTGATGGAACATGCTGCAAGCATTACGATCGGATGGAAAGCCCCTGAGAACACCTAGGAAAGCCGCGGAGGTACTTCCCTTCTTGGAAGCTTTTATTGCACGCAAAGAACAACAGGCTCGGGAGATTGAGCAGGTCGTTGAGCGATATGAGATCAAGAGAATGAAGGAAGAACGGGCTTATCAAACAATGTCATCGTTTCGACGCATGTTCTCCGGTAAGAAGCCCGATCATCATCTTGCTGTAGAGTATATCCATTATGTGAAGAAACCTATGGAGCAAGTAAGAAAGCTTCGTGCTGAAATCCAGCAAGCAAGACAAATCATGAATGATTCTAAGCAGGGTGACGATATTACGTTCCCGGACGAATTCGAAGATATATTTTCAACATAAGAAGAGGACACTGCGATTGCAGTGTCCTCTTCTTATGTATTCATTCTTTTTTCAAATGCTGTAAGTCCAAGAATCCTTCTTCCTGGCTATAGGCTGGAACACCGTGAGAGCCAACATCTAGACCAACTAATTCCTCGTCCCGACTTACACGTAAGGGTACAATTAGCTTAATCAGCTTCATGATAACCCAAGTGATGAAGAAGCCCCATGCGCAGACGGTAACGAGACCTAGTGCTTGAACGCCTAGGAGATGAAAGCCTCCGCCATAGAATAATCCAGCTGTTCCTTCGCGGATTGCATCTGGCATTGAGCATAAACCAACGGCGAGTGTACCGATGCTGCCGCTGATACCATGTACGGGGAAGGCGCCAACGGGATCATCAATCTGTTTGGCTTCCAGTATTTCCGTTGCGAAGACCATGGCAATCCCGCATATCGCGCCAATGCAGATCGCTGCAGCGTCACTGACGAAGGCGCAGCCTGCGGTAATTCCAACGAGTCCAGCAAGCGCACCATTGATAACCATGGGTGGGTCTGCCTTGCGATAACGCATCATAGTGAATAGAATGCAGGCCGCACAGCCTGCTGCAGCGGATAGCATCGTGGTGACTGCGATGTGCCCGATCGATGTATTGGTAGCGCTTAATGTACTTCCAGCATTAAAGCCAAACCAACCGAACCAAAGGATAAATGCACCTACAGAGGCAAGCGGCAGATTAGATGGGGGGACGATGTTAGCTTTCCCATCGGCAGTGAACTTGCCAATTCGCGGGCCAATGATCATTGCTGCGGCAAGAGCAGAGAAACCGCCAAGTCCGTGGATAACGGCTGAGCCAGCGAAGTCGACCATGCCAAGCTTGCCAAGCCATCCATTAATGCCCCATACCCAGTGACCAGCAATGGGATAGATTAATCCAGTCATGGCTATCGTATAAAGAATATAAGCGCGAAAATTGATGCGTTCTGCTACAGCTCCGGATACAATCGAGATAACGGCAATAACAAAGGCGCATTGGAATAACCAATAGGTATCATGTGAGATGGTTAATGCGATATGTGTTAAATCTCCCCCCATGAAAAAGCCTGTTGTACCAATGATTCCCCCTATGTCTTTCCCATACATCAGTGCAAATCCAAAGAAGTAAAAAATAAGAGCGCCGAATGCAATATCTACAAATACTTTCATGATAATACTTACCGCATTCTTTTGTCGTACAAACCCTGCTTCAAGTAAGGCGAAGCCGCCTTCCATTAATAAAATCATGGCAGCAGTCAAAACAACCCAAATAGTGTCTAGGCCAGAAGTAAGTTGTTGGATTTGATCCATCCTTGTAATCTCTCCTTATAATACTTGCGTTCTCAGCACCAATTATACGGTTCTGATGATAAGCATGTCAACGAATTACGTAAGAATACATAACATGAGAATTAAAATGTTCGTCTTATACAACAGTCATGTGAGGTTTGGTTGTGGTAGTCTCTGAAATATCGGTCTCAAGACGGAGGACGCCTTCAATCCAACGTCTCTTTTCATTCTACCTAGTATCTTATAAACTAGAATTATCTTAACAACGCTTCACACAAATGGAGGAAGAACGTATGAATCCGCATATGTTTCAAAGAATGATCTGGGGGCTTGTTCTCGTATCCGCGGGCACTCTCTTTTTACTAAATCAATTGGGAATCCTTAAAGTGGATGTCGCCTATATGTTTTCAACGTATTGGCCTGTTATTCTTATTTTTTATGGGCTAATTGGATTCGTCTCACAGCGTAAGTATCATTGGGGTGGTTCCATTGGCAGCTTGATGATGTGCGGTGTCGGAACTATTTTTCTATTGAACAATTTAAATCTTACCGATCTATCACTTAGTGAAATGTTTAAATTTCTGATTCCAGTAGCTTTAATATTGATTGGTTTAAATGTTATTTTTAGACCAAGCAAAAAAGAGTCACCTGATTGGCCTGCAATAAAGAAAGCAAGAGATGAAGAAAGAAGAGCACGGCGAGAAGCGAATCGATTGCGCCATTCACACCATCACCATAAGCAGCAATGGGAGTCAGGTGCGTGGAATACTTCCAAAGGTTCATCGAGTAATCTGAAAGAACGGATGAATCATTCTTCGTCAAACAATGTGAAACAGGGTCTAACCGATGAAGAGAAGGAAGTGCTAAAGGATATTCACGGTGCATACCCCGATAACGAGAAGCATGATGAATGGAAGGATGGCCAACCCCATAACAAATATGATGGTTTTGTTCGGAATTTCGATTCGGGTGATGTTCTTCACCGTCATGGCTTTATCGGAGATGTTCATCTTGGTCAAGAGGCTTGGGAATTAAAGCCGGTTCAAATCTCTCACTTTATTGGTGACTCCGTTATCGACCTAACACGTGCATCTATTCCTCGTGGAGAAACAACGATTCATGTTACGGCCTTCATTGGCGATGTGAAGATTTTCATCCCGAATGACATGGACGTTGAGGTTCGTGTCATGGCCAGCTCTTTTATTGGCGATATGAAGGTACTTGATCGTTTTGAAAGTGGTTTTTTACGCAACATTCGAACGCAAACCTCTCACTATGAAGAAGCTGAACATAAAATCGTCGTAACGACCAGCATGTTTATCGGTGATATCACCATTAAAAGGATAGGTTAAGGATGGAGCATGTACAAATTGCGAATGTTCAATATGAAGTGGCAGCTGCTGAATTACTTTCTGATCTCGAGTGTACTGACGGTATCGGGTATTTATATCGTACTTGAATATTATGAGGAGCAACTTAGTTCTTGGGAGTTTCGGATGTGGTTTGTTATAGCCATTCTTGTGGTGTGCTTGACCATTGGGTATATTGCGACTCGAAGATGGCAGCGCAAGGTAGATGAACTGCATGTTGCTATGCTGGAGTTGTCTAAAGGGAATTTTTCGGTTCGTATCGATATGGAGCCTGTGGAGCCTTTCCTCTACTTGTATGCTGCTTTTAACAGCATGGCTGCATCGATCGAAGAACGGGTACAGCTCATGCAAAAGCTAGGGGAAGCAGAAGCGATTCGGGATCAGGAGTTAACCGAGAACGCAGTTATGGAGGAAAGACGCCGACTTGCGAGAGATCTCCATGATACGGTGAGCCAAGAGCTATTTGCTATCCATATGTCGGCTTCCTCCCTTCCGAAGATTTTAGAAAGAAACCCAGCCGCTGCACCTACCTTGATGAATCAACTCATCGAGATGTCCCATCATGCTCAGAAACAGATGCGGGGGCTCATTTCACAGCTAAGACCGATTGAATTAAAGGATATGAGCTTACAAGAAGCCCTGGAGAAATGGTTCCCGGAATTTTGCCGGACCCATGAAATCCAGGGTCAACTTGATGTTTCGCTGCCTGAACTTATCTCTGAGGCGATTGAGCATCAGTTTTTTCTCATTATTCAAGAAGGTCTTGCGAATGTCATTAAGCATGCCTCGGCCAAGCAAGTTCGCTTGGTGATCTACGAAAGAGAACATCAATATGTGTTGCAATTGCAGGATGATGGTCAAGGCTTTGAACGAAGAGATATTCCTTCTGCTTCGCATGGCCTGTCAACCATGCGAGAACGAGCACAAAAGCTAGGCGGCGAAGTGGAGATTGATAGCAAATTAGGCTCTGGAACTCGCGTGCGCGTGCGTATTCCGCGATTTTCTGGGCAATCAGGGGGAAAATAACGATGAATCCGAACATTAAAGTCATGATTGTCGATGATCACGATATGGTACGAGTGGGCTTGCGGACGTATATCTCATTGGAACTAGGTTTGGAAGTCGTCGGAGAGGCTTCGAATGGTCAAGATGCTTTCGATCAATTAAAAGGAGATCGTTTACCGTCCCTTCCGGATGTTATTCTTATGGATTTAACGATGCCAGTGTTGGATGGTATTGGTGCGACGAAGCTGATTTGTGACAAGTTTCCACAGGTGAAAGTGATCATGTTAACCTCGTTTCTGGAGGAAGCCAAAGTTCTGGAGGCTGTTGAGTCGGGTGCCATTAGTTATATGCTGAAGACCGTATCTTCGGACCAGCTGATTCACGCGATTCAGAGCGCATACCGCGGGATGCCTGTTATGAATGCTGAAGTATCGCAAGCACTGACTAGAGGCATTAGACAGCGAAGTGAAGTGCCGGAACAAGAAGGATTAACGGCTCGGGAACGGGAAGTGCTTCTGTTAATTGCCGAAGGGAAAAGCAACAAGGACATTTCCGAAGAACTCTTTATTAGTATCAAAACGGTCAAAACACACGTCAGTAACCTGTTGATGAAGTGTGAACTTGATGATCGGACACAATTAGCCATTTTCGCTCATCGCAAAGGATGGGTTTAGCAAAATGAATAAATAGAGGGACTATCGCACATAAAAACGTCAATTTGGCACATTCTATGCGTAAGTAAAATACTATGAGCGCTTAAGGAGTGTCCATCTCAATGAAACCATTATCTTCCTCACTGGAGCAGGTTCAAGAATCATTTGACAAGGTGCGTGCCCAGCTAGAACAGTTTGATTTTAACTTGGGCGGGGGCTGGGATTACGACCATGGCTACTTTGATCGTTCTCTGGATGAGGCGAATAAGGTTTGGCTGCGAATTCCCGTACAAGTCATTACCGGTAGAATTGACGGCGATGTTGAGGCGACGGATGCAGTCGTCGAAGTAGGTACCCCTTTTGTGCTGAAGCATGTCTATAATGAAGGACTAGATCCTGATGCTGAAATTGAGACGGCAGGCGCATTGATCGATCAGTTCCAAGCGCCACTGGACTCCGATGCCAGCATCGAGGACAAATGGGTGAAAGAAGCTGCGAGCGTGCTGCAAAAAGTTGAAAAAGCCTGGATTCATTAAATTATGTCCTATTTTTACCTCCCATTTATTGTTTTTTAATATTCGCTTAAGGTTGTGAGTGCATGATAGACACATAGAGAACAACATGATCCTTCAAGAGAACATGCACTTATAACTTTAATCAATGGAGGTAAGACCTATGGACGATAACAAAAAAGACTACAGCGACTTTTTCAAGCCGCAGAATAATGATAACAATGAGGACAATACACAAGAACAATCACGTGCAAATGAGGGGCATGAGCCAAATAAAGAAAGACCTTCCTACTACTATTCATATGGGCCTTACAAATCCGCTTTTAATGAAGAAAGTGAAGGACAATCCTTAACTACTTCTTCCTCAAGTTCGGAAGTCACGACGAATGTAGAAGTAACGCCGCCGAAGACGTTGCGCCCGTTCAGCTTTGGACCAGAGAATGGGACACAAGGTCCAGCAGGCTGGGATCCGAATGCGAAGAAGAGATCCTCGGTGAAAAGCATTTTTGCTGCTTTCATGGCAGGAGCACTTGTTGTCAGTGCGTTGATGTTTACAGCGGATAAAACGAACATGTTTTCAGGTAACCAACCGCTAGCTTCTGGCTCAGCGACAACCACAGCAAGCAGCTCGAACAGCAATGGCGGCGAAGTGAAGAATGCTGCTCTTGACGTTGTTCGCCCTGGTAACATCGCGGCGATTGCTCAGAACGCAGGACCTGCCATTGTTAAGGTTGAAGCACTCGTAAAACCTAAGCAATCCAGCCGCGGTAACGGCGGTAACTCACTTTTCGATGATCCGTTCTTTCGTCAGTTTTTTGGCGACAACGGTGGTGGTCAAACAACACCTAAGAGTGGTCAAAATGACGCAGGAAGCGGACAGTTACAACCAGCGGGCATGGGAACTGGCTTTATTTTCGAAAAAACAGGTTATATCTTAACGAATGAGCATGTTGTTGACGGTGCGGACGAAATTCAAATAACCGTAGAAGGTTATGAGAAGCCTTTTAAAGCGAAATTGCTGGGTAACAGCTACGATTTGGATTTGGCCGTACTCAAAATAGAGGGAGAGAAAGAATTCCCAATCCTCCCGCTAGGATCAGCGGATGACGTTAATGTTGGTGATTGGGTTGTTGCGATCGGAAACCCTTACGGGTTCGACCACACGGTAACTGTTGGTGTGCTTAGTGCGAAGGAGCGTCCAATTAGCATTCCGGATGAGAAGGGTACTCGTGAATATAAGCATTTATTGCAAACGGATGCTTCCATTAACCCTGGTAACTCAGGCGGTCCGCTGCTTAACCTAAACGGTGAAGTGATTGGGATCAATACAGCGGTAAGCTCACAAGCGCAAGGTATTGGGTTTGCGATTCCAACAAGCACAATTTCATCTGTTCTAGAAAATCTCAAAAATAATGTGAAAATTCCGAAGGAGCCAATTCCTTACCTTGGTGTTGGTCTGCAAGATATCGGCCAAGATTGGGTTAGTGAATTGAAACTTCCGAACACAGATGGCGCGTTGGTTGGCAGTGTTACCCGTAAGAGCCCGGCCTTCCAAGCTGGATTACGCCAATATGATGTGATCGTAGATTTGAATGGTACGAAGATCAAAAACTCGCAAGAGTTGATAACTAAGGTTCAAGCAACGAAGGTTGGCGACAAAGTTACGTTAGGTATTATTCGTGATGGGAAGCGAACTGAAGTCCCAGTTACGGTTGGCGATAAAAATACGCTTGCTGAGACACCAGCTGAGTAAACTGTAAGCTTAATGAATTAAATGAAGGGAAGTAGAGTCCGCGGCCTCAAGCTTGCAGGCTCTGCTTCTTTTTGCTAGGCGGTAATTTTGCTACAATAGAATAGAAGAATGGGGGGCGGACCAATGAGAGAAAATATTATGGTTATTGATGATGATGAGAAGATCACATCCATGCTTAGACGAGGACTTGCCTTTGAAGGCTATTTAGTGACCACAGCAGCTAATGGCTTAGAGGGTCTCAAGCAAATGCTGGTGACAGAGCCGCAGCTAATTATTTTAGATGTCATGATGCCGCATATCGATGGCTGGGAAGTTGTTCGCCGGATTCGTGAGAGCGGCAGTGAAGTGCCGATTCTTATGCTGACTGCGAAGGATGATATAAGCGATCGCGTGAAAGGTCTGGATTTGGGTGCTGACGATTATTTGGTCAAGCCCTTTGCTTTGGAAGAGCTGCTAGCGAGAGTACGTGTATTACTTCGTCGAAGAACGGAACGACCTGAACAGATGAACAATCGGCTAAGCTTTGAAGATGCCATTCTAGATTTAGATACACGTGAGGTTTTCCGCAATGAGAAGCTGATTGAATTAACGACGAAAGAGTTTGATTTATTGCATTTATTCATGCAAAATCCAAAACGAGTACTGTCGAGGGATATCATTATGGAGAAGATATGGGGCTACGATTATAGTGGTGAGTCCAATGTCTTAGAGGTTTACATAGCACTATTGCGTCAAAAGACAGAAGAATTTGGTCATAAACGTTTGATTCAAACGGTTCGAGGAGCAGGCTATGTAATGAGAGGGGAAAATTAAGATGTCGCTTCGCCTGCGGCTAACGCTCTGGTATTCAGGCATATTGGCCATCACCATGCTGCTTTTTGGCATTGTTCTCTATTTCTTCTTGAACTATTTCCTTTATGATCAAATTCGTCAAGATGTAAAAAGGGAAGCCGTCAGCAGCTCCACACGTATTCAGAAAAGCATCGCTCTTTCTCAAAAGGGGCTTGTTGTCGATCTAGAGTTAGAAAGTAGAGATTTTTACTCCACGAATACGTTTTTACAATTATATAATATTGTGCTGAAGAGCTATAACCGATCGGCTAATTTGCAATATTATGATCAAACACTTCCCATTGTGCAGTCGACGATTGATAAACTGCAACAGCAAGTCGACAAGCGTCAAGCTGAGGTTGGTTTTTTTGAGAAAACCAAGATTCTTAATCAAGATTTTCTCATTTATCACTTAGGCATAACGGATAATAAATCAAACCTCATTGGTATTCTTCAATCTGCTGTGCCCATAGGGAGTTATGAGAGAACAGCGGTCACACTTCGTAATACGCTGATCATTTGGGCTATTTTAACCATTATCGTTGCCGCTTCGTTGGGCTGGTTCTTGGCGCGTAAAGCGCTTAAGCCAATTGAGCGTGTGATTGATGCTGCGAACCAAATTGAGAGTGGTGATGATCTAGAGAAGCGAATTCACTATGATGGTCCTCTAGATGAAATAGGGCGGTTGACGAATACGATTAATGGCATGCTGTCGCGCATACAGATTACGTATGTGGAATTAGATGAAGCTTACCGCGCGCAGCGACGATTCGTATCGGATGCTTCGCATGAGCTTCGTACGCCACTGACGACGATACGTGGTAACGTGGATTTGCTGGAGAAAATGTGGAAGCAAACGTCGGGGACCAAAGCGCTGGCAACGCCAGACCAAGTCCAGATTTCACTAGAGGCTATGCACGACATTGCCGGAGAAGCGCAGCGGATGAGTAGGTTAGTCAATGATTTACTTGCGCTTGCGAGGGCGGATGCCGGTGTACTCATGGAGAAACAACCGATCGAGTTCATGCCGCTAGTTCATGAGGTGGTTAGGAGATCACAATTGCTCGAGCATACGGCCGAGTGGCAAGTGGGCAATCTAGAAGCGCTCGAAGATGCAATTGTGCAAGGAAACCGCGATTATCTGCAGCAATTGTTGTTTATATTTATTGAAAATGCTTTTAAATATACACCCGCGGGGACTGTTACCATTGAGGCGATACGTAGGAACAACTTTATTGGCATACGCATATCGGATACCGGCATAGGGATGGATAAAGAAGATATTCCTCATATTTTCGATCGTTTCTATCGCGCTGATTTATCGAGAGGGATTACGACGGGGACGGGATTGGGTCTTTCCATAGCCAAATGGATTATTGATGAGCATGACGGGTCTGTTGAAGTCACCACACGGAAGGATGAAGGAAGTACCTTTTTAATCTGGCTGCCGGCAAACTTCCCTCATTCCATATAATCAGATATAATTAGAGGAAATACGATGGCTTAGGCAGGTGGAAGAAATGGAAGTTGTTCGAATATCCCCCAGAGGTTACTGTTATGGGGTTGTTGACGCTATGGCGCTCGCCATGCAAACTGCTAAAAATTTAAATCTTCCCAGACCTATATATATTCTAGGCATGATTGTTCATAACGCGCATGTGACCGATTTCTTTAAAGAAGAAGGCGTCATCACGCTGGATGGTGAGAATCGTCTCGAGATTTTGTCGCAAGTCGAAACAGGGACTGTTATTTTTACTGCTCACGGCGTTTCGCCAGAAGTAAGACGTATGGCGCGTGACAAAGGTCTGACCGTTGTCGATGCTACATGTCCGGATGTTACGAAGACGCATGATTTGATTCGTGAGAAAGTCGCAGACGGCTACGAAATTATTTATATTGGCAAAAAAGGTCATCCAGAGCCAGAGGGGGCTATTGGCGTAGCTCCTGAACATGTGCACCTCATTGAGAAGCTTGAGGAAGCTGAACAGCTCAATCTGAAGTCGAACCGTATCATCATTACGAATCAGACAACGATGAGTCAATGGGATATTAAACATATTATGAATCGGTTATTGGCACTTTTCCCGAAAGCTGAAATTCATAATGAAATTTGCTTGGCTACGCAAGTTCGACAAGAAGCTGTCGCGGAGCAAGCAAAGGAAGTTGATCTTGTCATTGTAGTTGGAGATCCGAAAAGTAACAATTCGAACCGCTTAGCACAGGTTTCTCAAGAGATCGCTGGTGTTATGGCTTACCGAATCTCAGATGTCTCTGAATTGAAACGTGAATGGTTGGCGAATGTTCGTAAAGTGGGTGTAACCTCAGGGGCTTCAACGCCAACACCGATAACCAAAGAGGTTATTACCTATTTGGAGAACTACGATGCGAAAGATGAAACCAGTTGGGAAATCGTACGTACTATTAATATGAAGAAACTGATTCCCCCTGTTAAATCTAAAGCAGCAAGTAATGTGTAACTCCTGCTTATTCCACTCGACGGGATTGAAACTAGCATGCAAAGTACTCAGAAGGTGAAAATGATGAAAGCTCGCTACGATTGGAAAAGTACTAAACGTTGGTTTAAGTATAAATATTTACTTCTTTTACGTGCCAAGGGCGGTCCTTCCATGGTAGCAAGGGGCTTTTCGATAGGTTTATTCGTTGAGATGTTCACATTACCGACTGCGGGCTTTGCTTTTGTTCTCATATTTCCATTGGTTTATCTACTGAGAGCGAACCTGCCTGCGGCTTTAATTGGCTTTGTTTTCGGTAAAGTCATCTATATTCCCATGTCCATTCTAAATAAGCAGGTTGGGGAAGCGTTAGTACCTAAGGGTTTAAAGCACTATTTGATCCACCATTTGCCGAATCTTCTCTCTAATATTATTCGAAGTGGTTTGGATTTAATTGTCGGTGGTATGGTAGTCGGTCTTGTTCTTGGCATTATTGCTTATTTCCCAGTTGTGCTCTTGCTCAAGTACCACACGAATCGCCGGAAAGAAAAGCGTAGAATACGTAAAGATCAGTTAGCACCGTCGCAAACAAATGAATAGAAAATAAATTAGCGCTTGACGAAATCTCGTCAAGCGTTGTATATTTACTTTAGTGGTTAAAAGCATAAAAGCGTAGAAGCGAACAAGCGTTGAAGCATGTAAGTGAAATGATAATTAATTATCCCATAATAAATCAAATAGGAGCGTGGATCACATGATCGCAGTTACATCAAACAAAACATCGGATGAGCGTATTCAGGAAATCGTGCAATTTATCGAAAAGCAAGGAGTTCAAGCACATGTTTCCAAAGGCGAGGATCGTACGGTAATTGGCATCATCGGTCAAGCGGATCCGAAATTAGCTGAACAGCTTCGTCAAATGTCAGGCGTTGAGCAAGTTGTGAAAATCTCGAAGTCTTACAAGTTGGCTAGCCGTGATTTCCATCCAGCGGATACCGTCATTAATATCAAAGGTGTTGAAATCGGTGGGGAGCAACTCGTCGTGATGGGCGGCCCTTGCGCGGTAGAAACACCAGAGCAAATCGATGAGATTGCTCGCTTGGTGAAAGCAGCTGGCGGACAGGTGCTTCGCGGCGGTGCTTTTAAACCAAGAACAGGTCCTTACAGCTTCCAAGGCGTTGGTGTTGAAGGCTTGATCATGATGGCTGAAGCGGGTAAGAAGCATGGTCTTCTTACAATTACGGAAGTTATGACACCTGAGTACGTTGATGTATGTGCACAATACGCGGACATCCTGCAAGTGGGAACGCGTAATATGCAAAATTTTGATCTCCTTCGTAAATTAGGAACGATTCAAACACCCGTATTGCTCAAACGTGGATTTAGCTCTACATATGATGAATTCTTGAATGCAGCTGAATACATTCTTGCTGGCGGCAACCCAAATGTTATGCTTTGTGAACGCGGAATCCGCACATTCGAGACGTATACAAGAAATACGTTAGACTTGTCGGCGATTCCAGTGCTTAAACAATTAAGTCACTTGCCAGTTATCTCAGATCCAAGTCATGGAACCGGGCGGAGAGAGCTTGTAGTTCCAATGACGAAAGCATCCGTAGCTGCTGGCGCTGACGGCTTAATCATTGAAATGCATACAGATCCCGACAATTCAATGACAGGCGACGGTGTGCAGTCCTTGTTCCCAGATCAATTTGCTCATTTGTTATCTGATCTTGAGAAACTTGCTCCATTACTTGGTAAGAAGTTTGATACGAAGAAAGAAGCCATTTTGGCGTAATATACGGTTTCACGGGAATGGGTTTCTCCATAAATAGGGAGAAACTTTTTTCCTGTTTTTGGATACATGTGTAAATTGTGCTTAAGTGTAAGAATAGCTTACACATCTTTAAAAAATACCTGACATAAGTATTGACTGTGTTGGAGGTATCGCTATATAATATGTGAAAGAAAACAAGCAAAAGTTGAACATTAATCATGCAAAGTACGTTGAATGTACGGAAATGGGAGGGTTTTTAAATGTCAGTTCAAAACGTGTTGAACCTAATTAAGGAAAAAAATATTGAGTGGGTAGATTTTCGTTTCGTAGGTCTTTCCGGTAAAGCGCAACATATCTCTTTGCCTTCTACAGAAGTAGATGAAGAAACATTCGTAAATGGCGTAGCTTTTGACGGTTCATCAATCCCAGGATTCCGTGGTATTGAACAATCTGACATGGTAATGATGCCAGATACAGAAACTGCTTATGTGGATCCTTTCACAGCACACCCAACACTAGTAATTATGAGCAACATCCATACACCTGAAGGCGACCGTTATGACCGTGATCCACGTAGCATCGCTCAAAAGGCTGAAGAGTATTTGCAAACAACAGGCGTTGGTACAACTGCATACTTCGCTCCAGAATCCGAATTCTTCATCTTTGATGATGTTCGTTTTGAGAACGGTATGAACAAGTCTTACTTCGAAGTTGACTCCGAAGAAGCTGGTTGGAACACAGGCCGTAAAGAAGAAGGCGGTAACCTTGGTTACAAAGTTCCAGTTAAAGGCGGTTACGTTCCAGTAGCACCAATGGATTCCCAACAAGATATCCGTTCCGAAATGTGTAATAAACTTGCTGACGCAGGTCTTCGTATCGAGCGTCATCACCATGAAGTAGCTACAGCTGGTCAAGCTGAGATCAACTTCCGTTTTGACACATTGACTAAAACAGCAGACAACCTGCTTAAATACAAGTATATCGTTGCTAACACAGCGAGAGAATATGGTAAAGTTGCAACTTTCATGCCGAAACCACTATTTGGTGACAACGGTAGCGGAATGCACGTTCATATGTCCATTTTCAACGAAGGTAACCCTTTGTTCTACGAAAAAGGCGCATATGCTAACCTTTCCGAAATGGCTATTAACTATATCGGTGGTATCCTGTATCACGCTCCAGCGTTGATCGCGATCACGAACCCAAGTACAAACTCCTTCAAACGTCTAGTTCCTGGTTACGAAGCTCCGGTAAACCTTGTATTCTCCAAAGGTAACCGTTCTGCAGCAGTTCGTATTCCAATCGCAGCTGTGACACCTAAAGGTTGCCGTATTGAGTTCCGTACACCAGACAGCACAGCTAACCCATACCTTGCTTTCGCGGCAATGTTGATGGCTGGTCTTGACGGTATCAAAAAGAAAATCGATCCACGTGCTCTTGGATACGGTCCTTTCGATACTAACATCTATGAAATGTCTGATAGCGAGAAAGCTGAAATCCGCAGCGTTCCTGGTACATTAGACGAGGCTTTGGATGCACTTGCAGCTGATTCCGACTTCTTGCTTGAAGGCGGCGTATTCACACAAGATTTCATCGATAACTACATCGACTTGAAACGCGGCGAAGCGAAACAAGTTGCAATCCGTATTCACCCACACGAGTACAACCTTTACTTTGATTGCTAATTCTTAGCACTCATTCGATATCATGATAGAACTGCCCCCTTCATAGCTCTCACTATGAAGGGGGTAGTTTTTTTGCTGTAATATATATAATAATTATTATTTTATAATTATTATAATTAAGGTTGAAGTAGCGAAAAATGTTAGGTATACTATTCGTAACGATAATTAGTTTTGGGAAGGATGAAAGACGATGAAAATTACAATTATTGCAGGAAGCAATCATGGAGCTGCAACAAGTACACGACTTGCCACATATATTCAATTCTTGGCAACACAGGAGCAACACGACGTAACACTGATCGACCTGTATCGGACGCCGTTACCTTTCTATACTCCCGAAGACGATGGAGACAATCACGAAGCTCTGGGGGCATTCAAACAAGCGATGCTATCCGCGGAAGCGATTGTTCTGGCAACGCCTGAGTATCACAGCGGTATTTCTGGCGTATTGAAAAATGCGTTAGATCATGTTGGAAAGGATCATTTCAACGACAAAGCTGTGCTATCCGTCAGCTCATCAGGCGGGGCGGTTGCTGTTAGCTCGCTGACACAGCTGCAGACGGTTGTCCGTAATCTACATGGGATTAACTGCCCAGAATGGATTTCGATTGGCGGCGATCAACGCAAGAGCTTCCGTACAGATGTTGGCTTTGAGGACATCCACCCCGATGTGGAAAAGCGAATCCGTCGTGTAGTCACATATTTCCTTGGGCTTGCCGAACAACTTTCGGTACAGAAGAATGTGTAATTGCTGCGGCTAAAGACAGGAATAAACAATGTAACCAAGTCACCTGACTTGGTTTTTGTATTTCTACACACTTTTGACACATTAATATGGTACAGTATGGAAAAAAATGAACGGTGGGGAGAACATGGGATCCCAGTGGACGAACAAGGAAGTTGTGCATCTTTTACTGCGTGCAGGATTTGGTTCAACGAAAGAGGAAGTTGCAGCTTGCTTGGCGCTCGGACGGGCGGAATCGGTACGACGCTTAGTTAGTGGTGAAGCTTTGATAGATAATGGAATGAAGCTAGCTCCCTTTGATCAATTTCATGCGGACGGGAAGAAAGCCTTGGACCCACTCCTGTTAGTGGATCAACAGATGTACTGGCTCTATCGGATGGTGAATTCACCCACGCCGCTCATCGAGAAGATGACGCTGTTTTGGCATGGTCATTTTGCGACGGCAAATTATAAGGTGAAGGATACGGCGCTCATGGTGGGGCAAAATGAACTCTTTCGTACATATGCCCTGGGCAATTTCAAAGAACTGCTGACTGAGATCGGCAAAGATCCTGCCATGATGATCTGGCTGGATGTGAATCAGAATAAGAAGGGCAAGCCGAATGAGAATTATGCCCGAGAGGTGATGGAGCTATTCACGCTTGGCATTGGTCACTATACCGAAATGGATGTGCAGGAGTCCGCACGCGCATTCACAGGCTGGTCGTACAATAAGAATGAACATAAGGTCAACTATAATGCCAAACAGCACGATAACGACTCCAAAACATTGTTGGGTGAAAGTGGTAAGCTGGATGCAGACGATGTGATCGATATTTTATTTCATAAAAAAGCTTTGCCCACTTTCCTGGCTGCGAAGCTGTTGAATTATTTTGTCACCGATACACCTTCGGAGAGTTGGGTTCAGACCTTAGCAGGACTAATCATACAGAAGCATACAGTGGGTGAAGTGCTGCAGGAGCTATTCTTATTCGATGAATTCTACGATGAGAAATATAGAATGGCGCTAATTAAAACACCAGCTGATTATGTAGCGGGTATTCTGAAATGCTGCAAGCTCAACGTGGCCAAGGGTCACGCACAAGCCATGCGGAAGATGGGGCAGGAACTATTCGTCCCTCCAGATGTTGCAGGCTGGAGAGGCGGAACCTCTTGGCTCACAACGAACTGTTTGTTGGCGAGGTATCAATTTGCTGAGGGCATTGCGAAGCAAATAAACGGGCAGCTGCTAAGCTCATCAGAGTTCAAACCAGATCAAACGGAGTCGCCGATGGCATGGGTGAAGTTCTGTGCGCAACTCATGGGAATAACGGAATTATCAGAGCAAACGCAGATGAGCTTGAGCGCTTATGCGGATGACACCATTGTACATACCCAACAGACGAAGCAGAAAATGACAGGCTTGCGCGGTCTATTGCACCTCGTATTGATAAGTCCTGAAGCTCAGATGAAATAGGGGGGGAACATGGTGAAATTAACGAGAAGGGATTTTCTGATCAAAGGTACAGCGTTATTCGCAACCCTAGGGCTTGGCGGAGCACTTTTCACAGAAACGGGTAAATCACTATGGACTGGGAACTCCGAATCAGATGTGGATGACCCGGTGCTGGTTGTTGTGCAATTAAGCGGCGGCAATGACGGTATCAATACATTGATCCCGTATGGACAAGGCATTTACTATGATTCGCGGCCTACACTCGCTTATGGGCAGAAGGAAATTCTGGCGCTCGATAATCATGTTGGCTTACATCCTAGTCTCACAGGATTGGCAGCGTTGTATAAGTTAGGCAAAATGGCTATTATACAAGGAGTTGGGTATCCGGAGCCTAATCATTCTCACTTTCGTTCCATGGAAATCTGGCAAACTGCAGAGCCTGCGAAGATGAGCCGCAGCGGCTGGTTGGCTCGTTATGCGGAAGCTTCCTTACAGAGTAATCCTAATCCGCTCAAAGCGATTCAGATTGGCGGTTCGGGCAGCAAAGCGTTCTCTTCCGATAAATCGAGCTTTCCAGTGATTCAATCCCTGGAGTCCTATCATGTATTTGATCCCAAGACCGCATTGATGGACAAGAATAGAATAACCAAAGCGTTCTTGGATATGTATGGTGCATCGAATCCGTTGGAGCAACTGCGTGTCGTATCGGCGAGAGGCTCCGAGGCGTACAAAAGTGTTGAAGCCATTCAAACGCTTGCTGCTACCTATACGAAGAAAATCGAGTATCCGAATACGAATTTTGCAAGGGACTTACAGCTAGTGACGAAGCTATTAGCAGGAAAGTCAGGCACGCGGCTCTTCAATGTAGAAGTGGGCGGATTCGATGATCATGCGGATGAGAAGCAGCAGCATGCGCAAATGCTGACGCAGGTCGATGAAGGGCTAACTGCGTTCTATCAGGATTTGCAGGCACAAGGGCTGCAGGATCGTGTTGCCGTGATGGTGTTCTCCGAGTTCGGACGTCGCGTGAAGGAGAACGGAAGCGGCGGTACAGACCATGGTACAGCGGCACCGATGTTCGTTTTTGGCGGTAAGGTGAAAGGCGGGCTGTATGGGAGCTATCCGAGTTTGAGCAACCTGGATAATGGTGATTTAAAATATGAGGTGGATTTCCGCTCCGTATATAGTACGTTAATCGATTCGTGGTTAAAAGGTGATACAGCGACCGTATTAGGTAAAACTTATGAGAATTTAAAGTTTATATAAATAGAAAGAGGTGCGCGCTTGGAACTTGCGGCAATCTCAGATCATCTAGCGGAGAATATGAAAATTCTCTTCGTTGGTTACAACCCGAGTATCCGATCAGGGGAAACCGGACATCATTATGCGAATCCGAGCAATCGATTTTATCGCATCCTGCTGCAAGCGGGATTAACCCCTTGGCTCTACAAGCCGCAAGAAGATGGCGATCTGCTTCAAATCGGCTACGGCTTTACGAATATTGTGTCACGCCCCTCGTTGACAGCAGCGGAAATCACTGCAGAAGAGTACCGAGAGGGCCGGCACATTTTAAAAGAGAAAATTCAGACCTACCGACCCAAAGTTGTTTGCTTCGTTGGAAAGGGCGTTTACGAGCAGTATAGCGGTCGCAAAGGCATCTCATGGGGAAGTCAACCGGAGCCGATGGTAGAGGGCGTTATTGATTATGTGTGCCCATCTTCTAGCGGACTTGTGCGTATGAAGCTGGAAGACATGGTAGCGATATATCGTGGAATTCTGACAAGTTTCGTATAACTCGTTTGAGGTTTTACTTGATGCTTGAACAGAATATTGCTATCATAGCCATAATACAAAAAAGCAAAGGTGTGGTCATCATGGGAAACAGGGCCTATAACTTTAACGCAGGGCCTGCGGCGTTACCGCTCGAAGTACTTCAGAGAGCGCAAGAGGAGTTTGTTGATTTTAAAGGTATTGGCATGTCCATCATGGAAATTTCTCACCGTAGTGCAGAATATGAGCAAGTACATAATGAAACGCAAGCATTGTTGAAGCGTATTTTTGGTATTCCAGATGGTTACCAAATTCTCTTCTTGCAAGGTGGAGCAAGCTCTCAGTTTGCAATGATTCCTATGAATTTCTTGAAGCCAGGCAAGGTTGGCAGCTACGTGCTGACAGGCGCTTGGGCCGAGAAGGCTGTGCAAGAAGCAGCTCTATTCGGAGAAGTTTCCCTTGCGGCTAGCTCGAAGGAACAGAAATTTATGAAAATTCCTGCATTGAGTGACATCAATCTGGATCCGAATTCAGCTTATCTGCATATCACGTCCAATGAAACGATTGAAGGGGCACAGTTCCAAAGCTTCCCTGAGACAGGGAACATTCCTTTGATTGGTGACATGTCCAGTGATATTCTGAGCCGTCCAGTGGATGTGTCGAAGTTCAGTATGATCTACGCGGGTGCACAGAAGAACCTAGGGCCATCTGGTGTGACTGTAGCGATTATTAAAGACGATTTGCTTGTTGATCTGCCAAAAACAATTCCGACTATGATGCGTTATGAAACGCATAGCAAAAACAATTCCCTATACAATACGCCGCCTGCTTATTCCATCTACATGGTGAATCTCGTATTGAAGTGGATTGAGGAGCAAGGCGGATTAACGGTTATTGAGAAGAATAATGTAGAAAAATCAGGCCTTATCTATAGTGCAATCGACAATAGCAATGGCTTCTATCGCGGACCTGTGGATCTTGGAAGCCGTTCAATGATGAATATCACCTTCCGCTTGCAAGATGAAGAGCTGGAGAAGAAGTTCATTAAAGAAACCGAACAACAAGGCTTTGTTGGGTTGAAAGGTCATCGCAGTGTTGGCGGATTACGTGCTTCAACGTACAATGCTGTACCTTACACATCATGTAAAGCACTAGCTGAGTTCATGACGGATTTCCAACGTCGCAACAGCTAGGAAACCAATTAAGCTATTCATGGCACCCTCGTGTGCGCGTGAATAGCTTTTTTTTGTTGGAGGCAGTAGATTTCGATTGAAGGTTTGGAAGCCTGTAGAGGGTCTCTGAGAGGTTTTAGAGACGGTTATTTCGGCAGGATCAGTAACTAGATATAGTAGGAGCTTATAGTCCTAGGCATTTCGACATTTCCGAAAAAATCAAGTAAAAAATGAAAATATTTTTTATAAACCTAGCGAGCCACGCCCTGTCTAGGTTTAGGTGTTTTGTAAAAGTAAATAGGCCGTTTTGCTCGTTGACAAACACAATATATTGATATAAATTTGAATCTATCAACTAGATGTCGTGATCAAAAGCGCATTACGAGATTGCTAGCCGAAGGCTTAAATAGAGCCGGAAATCAAGCGAAATCACAGGTATCAAGCTTTTTTGACCGCATACGGAGTAGGTAAGAAAATGCAGATTCTGTCGATTAATGATTGGCTTCACCCACGAATGACAGACGATAGAATGTGAATGTTTACTACATATAGGTTGCCCGCAAGTGAATGCTTAAGATAGAGTGAATTGAGAATGATAGGAGACGGAAGCTATGTTGATTGCTTACGATTCGAAGACTGGAAATGTTCGCCGTTTTATTGCGAAGCTCCAAATGCCCGCTGTTCAAATTGAGGAAGCGATGACAATGGACGAGCCTTTCGTGCTGGTGACATATACAACGGGTTTTGGTCAAATTCCTCCCAAGGTAGCTTCTTTCTTAGAAAGTAATTCCTCTCGTCTTCAAGGCGTAGCAGCAAGCGGTAACCGCAACTGGGGAGACGGCTTCGCCAAAAGTGCAGATACAATCTCAGCGCTTTACGATGTTCCCGTTTTAACCAAATTTGAATTATCAGGCACCAAAAATGACGTAGAACGATTTGTTCAGGGGGTACAGGCAATTGCGGCACATTGAACTTAATAATGAATTAATGCAACGCGGTACGGATGGTTTTTTCCAATTAGAGAAGGATAAAGAAGCTGTTGAAGTGTTCATGAAGGAAGTCCACAGCCGAAGCCTCACATTCCCMGATACCTCTTCGAAGGTTCGTTATATGATCGATAACAACTTCTACGAGAACGTTTATGATAAATACACCGAAGCTGAAGTTAACAGCGTGTATCAAGTAGCACATGACAATCAATTCGAGTTCGCATCTTACATGGCAGCTTCGAAATTTTATACAGATTACGCATTACGCAGTGATGATAAGACATTTTATCTAGAGCATTTCGCTGATCGCGTAGCGATCGTAGCACTATACTTGGGTCGCGGAAACGCGGAGACAGCACGCGTGCTTGCCTTGTCCATGATGGAGCAGCGCTTGCAGCCAGCGACACCTACATTCCTGAACGCAGGCAAGAGTCGTCGTGGCGAAATGGTATCATGCTTCTTATTAGAAATGGATGATTCTTTAAACTCCATCAATTATGTGTTGGCAACGTGCATGCAGCTTTCCAAAATTGGCGGCGGTGTAGCCGTGAATTTATCCAAGCTTCGCGGGCGCGGTGAAACGATTAAAGGCGTTGAAGGCGCGGCCAAAGGCATTATACCTGTACTAAAGCTTATGGAGGATGCGTTCTCCTACGCGGATCAAATGGGTCAACGCAAGGGCTCAGGAGCGGCGTATTACAACATTTTCGGCTGGGATGTATTGGAATTCCTAGATAGCAAGAAAATTAATGCGGATGAGAAATCCCGTTTGAAAACTCTCTCGATCGGACTTATTGTACCGAATAAGTTTTATAAGCTAGCGGAGGAGAATAAGCCTCTACATATTTTCGCACCTTACACCGTTCTCCAAGCTTACGGCAAACATATGGATGATCTTGATATGGATGTCATGTACGAGGAACTCTTAGCGAACCCGAAGGTAAAAAAGAAAGCCGTCATGAATGCGCGTGATATGCTGACCAAAATTGCGACAACTCAACTGGAATCCGGTTATCCATATATGATGAATCGTACCAATGCCAATAAGGATCATGCCCTGAAGGGGATTGGGACGATCAAGATGTCCAATCTCTGTACGGAAATTTTCCAACTGCAGGAAACGTCTGAAATAAAAGATTATGGCCAAGAAGATACGATTCTTCGCGATATCAGCTGTAATCTAGCTTCCATGAACATCGCGAACGTGATGGATCGTAAAAAGCTGCGCGAAACCGTACACGAAGGCATGATCGCCTTAACTTCGGTGAGTGATATGACGACAATTCACAATGCGCCAGGTGTCGCCAAAGCGAACCGTGAGCTGCATTCTGTCGGTCTTGGTGTCATGAACCTGCACGGCTATCTGTCCAAGAACAAAATTGCCTACGAGAGTGCCGAAGCGAGGGATTTCGTACGCACCTTCTTCGCAGCGATGAATTTCTATTCCATCGAAAAAAGTATGGAGATTGCCAAAGCATCGGGTCAAACATTCGAAGGCTTTGAGCTTTCTGAATATGCGAATGGAAACTTTTTTACCCGTTATACGGAAACAGATTACCGCCCGCTGTCGGATAGAGTGAAGGCTTTATTCGAAGGCATGCCGATTCCGTCGCCAAGCGATTGGAAAGCGTTGCAAGCGGAGGTGCAGAAGCACGGTCTTTACCATGCCTACCGTTTGGCTGTTGCGCCGACGCAAAGCATCTCGTATATTCAAAATTCAACATCCAGCGTTATGCCAATTGTTGAACCGATTGAGACGCGTACATATGCGAACTCAACAACGTATTACCCGATGCCATTCATGGCGCGCGACAATTTCTTCTACTATAAATCCGCGTATCAAATGGATCAGTTCAAGATTCTTGACCTTATTTCGGAGATTCAAACGCATGTGGATCAAGGGATCTCGACCATTTTACACGTAAACAGTGATGTTTCAACAAGAGAACTTGCTAGATTATACCTGTATGCGGCACACAAAGGACTTAAATCGCTCTACTACACACGAACCAATCAGCTATCCGTTGAGGAATGTGTAAGCTGCTCAGTATAATTAGGAAGGGGAATACCTCTCATGACAAGTGCACCAACGATCAATAAACCAATCGTCAAAAAAGCGGTGAATTGGAACCGGCCTGATGATGATTTTACGATTACGTTCTGGAATCAAAATATTATGCAATTCTGGACAGATGAAGAAATTCCGCTGTCTGATGATAAAATGTCCTGGATTACACTCAGCAACATGGAACGTGAGCTCTATATGAAGGTGCTTGGCGGCCTGACTTTGCTGGATACGATGCAAGGTGGCACCGGGATGCCGAAGATTCTTGAGCATGTTGAAGGGCTTCAGCGCAAAGCTGTGCTCAGCTTCATGGGGATGATGGAGCAAATCCACGCGAAGTCTTACAGTTCGATTTTTACTACACTATCTTCCACAGAAGAGATTAATGAGCTGTTCCAATGGGTGGAGCGCAATCCACACTTGCAGTTTAAGGCGAATAAGATTTCACATTTCTATGAAAATATTAATTCGACCAAAGAGCTGTATCTAGCGATGGCGGCGTCTGTTCTGCTGGAAAGCTATTTGTTCTATAGCGGTTTCTACTATCCGTTGTATTTGGCTGGACAAGGTAAAATGACGAGCAGCGGCGAAATCATTGACTTGATTCTACGCGATGAGAGCATCCACGGGTTGTACATCGGCGTGTTGGCACAAGAGGTCTATGCGGAGCTTAGTCAATCAGAGCAGGACGCTACATACGCGACGCTGTGTGAGCTGTTGAAAGAGCTTCATGCGAATGAAGAAGGCTATACAGATAGTCTGTACGGACCGCTGGGTCTGGCAGACGAGGTGAAAGCATTCCTGCGCTATAACGCGAATAAAGCGTTTATGAATTTGGGTGTTGAACCGATGTTCCCTGAAGAGGAGATCAACCCGATTGTTCTCAACGGACTGAGCACGCGGACTAAGCAGCATGACTTTTTCTCCAAAAAAGGAAACGGCTATGTGCGCACAATCCACGTCGAGGCTTTGACGGACGATGACTTTGTATTTTAAGATTTGAAGCATATAGATGAAGAACAAACCACTCAGGATTTCTGGGTGGTTTGTTTTTGTTTCTTGTAGTTGAAGTTCCAGTAGGAAGGAGAAAGTTGAAAAATCGACTAACTCCGGCCAAAAGGCTCCATTGGAGTCCCCTAAGTCGAAAAAATCGACTAACTCCGGCCAAAAGGCTCTATTGGAGTCCCCTAAGTCGAAAAAATCGACTAACTCCGGCCAAAAGGCTCCATTGGAGTCCCCTAAGTCGAAAAATGGACCTCTGTCAAGAAAGTAGACACCTGTTAAGAGAATTAACCAACACTTTTGTAGAAGCTTTTTTCAAATTGAACTGGTGAAAGGTAACCCAAAGAACCATGGATCCTTTTACGATTGTAAAAAAGTTCAATGTACTCGAACATATCTTGTTGTGCTTGGGCTTTTGTCAAAAATCTCGTGCAGTAAACAAACTCTTTCTTTAATACACTGTGAAATGATTCGATGCACGCATTGTCATAACAGTTACCTTTCCGACTCATGCTTGCTTGCATTTTGTATGTTTCAAGTCTTTCGCGGTACTCAATTGATGCGTACTGCGAACCGCGATCTGAGTGATGTAGCAGGCCTTCCGGAGGTTTCTGAGCCTCGTATGCTTGATCTAAGGCAGCGAGAACTAAGTCGGTCGTCATACGGTCTCCGAGCTTCCAACCTACAATTTTGCGTGTGTATATATCTAAAACACTTGCTAGATACAAACGGCCCTGTCGACACGGAATATAGGTGATATCCGTTACCCAAACCTTGTTTGGCGCCGTTGTTTGGAACTTCTGATTCAGCACGTTTGGTGCAATCGGAAATTCATGATTGGAATCGGTGGTATTCACTCGAAACTTCTTGGAAACGCAGGAACGAAGCCCGTTGGCTTTCATCAGTTTCCCTACCAGACGCTCAGAAACCGTCCAGCCTTCACGTTTTAATGTCTCTGTGATTTTAGGGCTTCCGTACCGGCCAAAGTAGTCATGGAAAATGAATGTAATGCGTGCTAAAAGGGCAGCTCTGCGCTTCTGGTAGCTGTTCACAAGTGCTTTTCCAAGTAACCATTTGTAATAACCGCTCCTCGATACCTCGAGTATCTGACACATCTTCTCCACTGAAAATTCTGAGCAATGATTTTCAATGAACTGGAACCTTAGTTCTTTGGTCTGCTGAAGATGTGTACGGCCTTTTTTACGATCGCTAGTTCTTCTTGGGCATCTGCAATTAGGCGATCTTTTTCTGCGAGTTCACGTTCTTTCTCTTTCAAGAGCTGCTCCAGTTGACGGAGTCTTTCTGGGGTTGCAATGGATTCACCGTCAAACTGTCGATATTTCGCAACCCATTTATGTAGGGTCCCCGCTGGAATATTCAATTCTTCCGCGATCTGCGTTATGGACTTCGTCTGCTCTTGAATAAATTTTACTGTCTGTTGTTTAAATTCATCATTAAACCTTTGCCGCTGTTCACCCATGTGAACACCTCCTCGTTAAGTTTATTATCTTGATCTCTTAACGAAGTGTCCACTTTTTATTCTAGTTGCAAAAATCGACTAACTCCGGCCAAAAGGCTCCATTGGAGTCCCCTAAGTCGAAAAAATCGACTAACTCCGGCCAAAAGGCTCTATTGGAGTCCCCTAAGTCGAAAAAATCGACTAACTCCGGCCAATTGGCTCCATTGGAGTAATTGGGAATAGTTCAGTCGCAAGGCTGATTTACTGCGTAACAATGTTATGTTACATTGGAATAGCGAAGGAGGGATGCATGTTGGAAGAGGAATTGATATCGAAAAAAGAGCTGCTAGAGCTAACAGGTATATCTTATGGTCAATTATACCGTTGGAAACGTAAAAACTTAGTTCCCGAGGAATGGTTTATACGTAAATCGGCATTTACCGGGCAGGAAACCTTTTTTCCGAAGGGACAGATGCTTGCGCGTATCGATAAAATTTTGAATATGAAAGATGATTTATCATTGGACGAATTAGCGGATGTATTCTCCATCGTTTCAAGTGATCTGAAAATAGACAAATTAGAGTTAGTGAAACGTAACATTGTTTCTCTGCAAACGATTGACTATGCGTCCCCATTTTKGGGCTCGACTGCGGTATATAGCTTTGAAGAAACATTGTTTCTGTTCTTATTAGAGGATTGCTTACAATCCGGCGAAATGGGCCTCGATGAAGGGAAGCACCTGCTTCTTACGATGAAAGAGCAATATGCCAAGTTAGAAGGCAAGCCCTGTGATTTGATTTTTATACGTAAGATGGGCTTAACTGTGTTTCTGCTCGTAACGACAGGCAGTGAGCTGTATTTCGAGCATGGTGTTAAGGTCGTGCTCCGCGTGCAGGTGGCGAAGAAGATTGAAGAGCTCAAGCTGAGAATTACAACATTGTGAGGAGGTGGTATCCATGCATGCAGAAACGAAACGTAATTTGATGATTTCCGGGATAGGCTCTTCGAACGGCGGGAGCTTTCGTGCAGTCAAAATTGATGGCCTTGGACGGTTGGAAGGGGACATTACTTGCTCCGATTTTAATCTAAATGGTCGAGCAGAAGTGAATGGCAGCGTGACAGCTGAAACAGCTGAGATGAATGGAACCCTAACGATTCACGGGAATCTGAAGGCGAACCGTACACGTATTCATGGCAAGGTCAAGATTGAGGGCAATTATGCTGGTGAGAGCCTTGAAATCAATGGTGCGACAACGATTACAGGTAACTGTGAGGCTGAGAAGTTTAATGCGAACGGCAGGCTGCAAGTTGGAACGCTCAATGCGGATACCATCCTTGTTACGCTGCATGGGCATTGCAAAATTGAAGAGATCGGCGGAGAACGGATCCAAGTACGTAAGCAGCCGGGCATTAATTTGGCTCGTTGGTTGAAGATTCTGCCTATTGCTGTTGGCAATCATTTGACGGCTCAAACGATTGAAGGCGATGATATATATCTGGAGTATACCACTGCTGAAGTTGTAAGAGGAGCGAATATTAAGATTGGACCCGGCTGTGAGATCGCACTCATTGAATATACGGCGAAGCTTGAGCAAGATAAAAGATCCAAAGTGAAGCATAGCGAAAAACTGTAGCAAAGAGAGGAGGGTTTGAGGTACAATGGGAAAAGATACAAACAAGCGTTCGTTAATCGGGAATTTGAAGATTACAGGCAGCTCGACCGCGGCAGGCGGCCTCTATGATCGAGTGAAAATTGTTGGCGAAGGCATCATCGAAGGTGAGATGAAATGCCGTCATCTGAAATGTGTAGGAACCTTAGAGATGGAGGGTGATCTGCAAGCAGGCCATACTGGCATTGTGGGCACATTTTCATTGACGGGTAATGTTCAAAGCGATACAATGAAAAATTCGGGGACGGTGAGTATCAGTGGTGATGCGGAAATTGGCTCACTTACTGGTTCTGGGACGATGGAAGTGAAAGGCCATATCCAAGGAAACAAGCTCGCACTATATGGTCATATCTCATCTGGCGGGGATTGCGAAGTCGATGTCTTTAAGTTGAAGGGCATGTTTGATGTTGGGGGACTGCTTAACGCAGGTGAGATCGATATCAAACTGTTCCAGGACTCTACGGCGAAGGAGATCGGCGGAGAGAAAATAAGAATCCGTAAAGCGAGTATGCTTCATCCGTTCAGCTTATTCTTCAGACCCTCACCGCATGCCGCGGTAACGGTTTCGGTCATTGAAGGTGATGACATTTACTTGGAGCATACGAGAGCGAAGGTTGTTCGCGGTAACCAAGTCGTCATTGGTCCTGGTTGCGAAATTGATCTGGTGGAATATAAGGTGCATCTAGAGAAAAAGAAGGGTGCCCTTGTGAAGGAATCACGCAAGATGTAGAATGCCTGTACATACAGGCTGGTAAGGCGAAAACAAATGTAAAGGAATGTGTGAGCATGACGAGTAAAAATAATAATGTAGGCTTTGTCTTAGCAGGTCTACTCTTGGCCATGTTGATGGCGTCTATGGACAATACGATTGTTGCCACAGCAATGGGAACTATCGTAGGAGATCTTGGCGGACTTGATAAGTTTGTATGGGTTACATCCGCCTATATGGTTGCTGAAATGGCTGGTATGCCGATTTTCGGAAAATTGTCCGATATGTTCGGACGCAAACGCTTTTTTATTTTTGGATTGATCGTATTTTTGTTAGCTTCCATCCTATGTGGTACTGCAGAAAGCATTGTACAGCTTAGTATTTACCGTGCCCTGCAAGGTATTGGCGGCGGTGCGCTAATCCCAATTGCTTTCACAATCATGTTTGATACCGTACCTGTAGAGCAACGTGGAAAGCTAGGCGGTTTGTTCGGAGCGGTGTTCGGTTTATCGAGTATTTTCGGACCGCTGCTTGGTGCTTATATAACGGATTATATTAGCTGGCACTGGGTATTTTATGTGAATATTCCACTTGGTATTTTGGCTCTTATCTTTGTTGCGATGTTCTATAAAGAATCACCTATCCATACGAAGCAAAAGATCGACTGGTGGGGGGCCGTCACGCTTGTTGGTGCCGTTGTCAGCATGATGTTCGCCCTTGAGCTTGGCGGGAATGAATATGCATGGGATTCCAGTATTATTATAGGACTATTTGCCGCTTTTGCGATTCTTACGGTTTCCTTTATCTTTATTGAAAGAAAAGTCATTGAACCGATCATTTCGTTCCCGATGTTCAAAAACCGTTTGTTCACGACAAGTAATGCGCTTGGTTTATTAAGTGGGATGGGCTTTATTACAGCGTCTGTGTATATCCCGATTTATGTTCAAGGTGTACTTGGCGGAACAGCGACTAACTCAGGACTTGTTCTACTGCCTATGATGGTAGGTTCCGTGTTCTCAGCCGTAGGTGGCGGTTTCTTAATGAACAAAATGCCATACCGCAATATTATGATGGTCTTTGTTGTGATTCTAGCAGCAGGTATGGTCATGCTAACGCAGCTTGAGCCTGATACAAGCCGCTTGTATGTGACAATGTGCATGATTGTCGTCGGTGTTGGTATCGGTGCGAGCTTCTCCGTGCTCTCCAATTCTGCGATTCATCACTTTGATCCGTCCCAACGCGGTTCAGTGAACGCGACTGTGTCCTTCGTCCGTTCTCTGGGTATGACGTTAGGGATCACGCTATTTGGTATCATTCAACGGAATGATTTTACAGCGAAGCTCAAGGAGATTTTCGCTAGTAGCGGGCAAGGTGATATGGCGAGTAATCCGGCGTTCAGTGATCCAAGGGTACTTCTTGCTCCCGAGGCTCGTGCACAAATCCCGGCGCCAATATTAGAGAAAATTACAGATGGTCTATCATCCTCGATTTCGTATACATTCATGTGGGCGCTGATTCCAACAGCTTTGGCTGTCGTAGCAGCTGTGCTCATGAGTAAAGAACGCTTAACCGAATCGTTAGAGCATAAGCAAGCTGAACAAGCTGCAGCAGAACAGAAAGCTTAAATGAAAGATGCCTCATCAACGTAGATAATTCTACTTTGATGAGGCCTTTTTTTTATGAGACCGGGTCAAGCGTAAGACTCCTTGATGACAGGCTCAGTCAGCTTGTAGCCGACATTGCGAATCGTCATGATATATTCAGGATGCCGTGCATTTTGCTCGATCTTGTCTCGTAGATGTGAGATATGGACATCAACGATGCGCGTATCCCCAAGGAAATGATAGTCCCATACGCCGTGAAGCAGCTGTTGCCGGCTAAGCACCTTTCCACGATGCTTACAGAGGAAAAGCAGCAGCTCGAATTCTTTCGGTGTAAGCTCGATAGGCGCGCCATTCATCGTCACTTCGCGTTGCTCCGCTTTGACAGAGATTTGACCAATCGCAATCGGTGCTTCTTCCGTGTTCGAAGGCAATGTCTGGATGCGGCGATGAATCGCTTGAATGCGAGAGACGAGCTCGAGCGGTGAGAAAGGCTTCGTCATGTAATCATCTGCACCGTTGTCCAAGCCGGCAATTTTATCGGTAAGATCCTGCATGGCCGTTAACATAATAATCGGAACGAGGTTGTTCTGGCTTCTAAGCTTGCGGCATACCTGTAAGCCGTCCATTTTGGGCAGCATGAGATCAAGGACGATAAGATCAGGGCGGAACGATTGAATCGCACCGAAGACAGCTTCCCCGTCGAACACGCAGTGTACCTCGAAGCCGGCAAGCTTGAGGTTGAATTCAATGAGCATGGAGATGGAAGGCTCGTCATCAACAATAAGAATTTTCTTTTTCATCGTTAGGTAGACTCCTTTTAATGAAGGATATCTCTAGTATGACGTACCTCTATCATCGCGATATTAAGATAAAGTTAACCCTGTGTTAAATTGCAATCCACCACAGGTTATAATAGGATAGAGAATGAGGTGAATGAACAGAGATGGCTTTTCATATTGTATTAGTAGAACMCGAAATTCCTGCAAACACAGGCAATATTTCACGAACATGTGCCGCAACAGGCACTCATCTTCATTTGGTTAGACCCCTTGGCTTTGACACCGATGATAAGACGCTCAAACGTGCTGGTCTTGATTATTGGCATTCGGTGAAGATTGACTACCACGACTCTTTCGATGAGGTTTTGGCTGCATACCAGGGCCATAGATTCTTCTTTGCATCGACGAAAGCGAGCAAACGCTACTCGGACTTTACCTTCCAAGATGGCGATTTCTTCGTGTTTGGTAAAGAGACGAAAGGGCTACCAGAGGAGCTATTACGTCAGCACCCTGATACCTTAATACGGTTGCCAATGTCCGATGTGGTAAGATCGTTAAATCTTTCCAACTCTGCGGCTATTATTTTATATGAGGGATTACGCCAAACTGGGTTTGTAGGTCTGGAGTAGGATTTCTGACGACCTATGTTTTTTAGTGCTAAGCCGACATTTTTGGCAAGAAAAGAAAGATTTTGGGTCTTTTGCAGAAGGAATTTCATGAATCACGGCGAATAGTACTCGGTAAGCTCGAAACTAATTCGTTGGTCGAAGTGAAATTGCAGGAAGCGTTGTAAACGTCTGCGAAAAGAGAGGTGAAGTCCTATGATGAAGCCAGCTGGAGTCGTACGTAAAGTCGATCAATTGGGACGAATCGTATTGCCTAAATCGTTACGAAAGCGATACCAAATGAATGAGGGAGATCCTGTAGAAATTCTAGTGCAGGGTGACCATATCATTCTCGAGAGATACCGTCCGAAATGTGTGTTCTGCGGCAGCATGGAAAGTGTCAGTGAATTCAAAGATCGTTATATTTGCGGCGTTTGTATAACTGAAATGAACCTGCTTAAGGCGAAAGCCTAGTAGTCGGCAAAAAGAAAAAGCATCGCTTCCTCCAATGGAGAGCGATGCTTTTTTTCTTGGCTTAAAGGCCTTTTGTTTTGTCCTCGTTATAGGAAGCCGTCATCATAGCGACGATGAATAAAAGAAAAACGGAATTAACGAGCCAAAATGTTGTGGATAAACCGAACATTGCTGCACCTCCTATAGGGTTAAAGAGCGATTTTGCAAAATATAGAATTTATATGTTTCACATAATAAGCCGGCTATATTTCCCCATAAACACTGTGATACGTCCTTAGAGGACGGTGTAGCCGTTTATTTTGCATAGTTAAGGCTTATTATACCCAACCATCCCCAAAAAAGAAACGAATTTTGTGTGAATAATTTGGGTCATTTGAAAAACAAGAAGTTCGTAGCGAGAGGTCGGAGTCTTCCATCAGAAGGGCGGTTGATCACGCTTCCTCCCCAGACTAATGTCGTAGAGCCGCCTCCATCCAAATTATAAGCATCAACAACGCCTAATTGCTGCAATTTGTCCTGCAGCTCAGCAAGCGTAGCACCTGAATTACCGCTCTCATCATAGCCGTCCGTGACTAGGAATAAGAGCTGATCATGTTTATAATTGGCCATCACCGTTCGAGCTGCTCGTGCTGGTGAGCTTTGCCATTGATACGGAATGGACGTCTTACTGCCATTTTTCATCAGCACAGGGACGAAGGTCGAACCCATCAGAGGGTTCAGCTTGTCGAGCTCCGACTGAGAGCTGAACTTGCCGCCAATCAGCTTGCGGTCTTTGTTCAAGCCGATGAAAGCAGTGTCATTGTTGGTGGGGAAGAAGCCGTTGACATATTTCCCATTCATCACGGTTGTGTCAAGCGGATAGCGTCTTCCACGGTTGTCGTCCGCGAAGCCGCCTGCGTTAATCCCAACAACGGCGCCATAGCGCGAAGCCGCGGCTAATGTTGTTTCACTGGAGCCGAGCTTATCGTTCCCCAACACGAGCTTAATGGCTTTATCGCTCTTGAGGTTCACTTTAAGAGCATAACCTGAATAATGTTTTTCATTCAAAGCGAACAGTTGAATGTCGATATTGCCAGAAGTGGCTTGGCGGATGGGGCTGCCAAGCTTGTCTGTAATCCGTACATCATAGATAAGTCCGGGTTTTGCGATTTGCGAAGCCGCGCTTTGGAGCAAGGCGGTTACTTCTGCCGTGCTTTTCTCATACAGCTGGAAATATTGCTGAATAATGGTTTTGGTTTGGACCGCATCGTTATTCGATTGGGTTAACGAGCTGTTGAGCTTGGCTGATTCTTGCCCTAAGTTGATCGGTGTCGATGCCTGAGGCATCATCGTTGGAATAGAAATATCCAGAGAGATGAAGAGCAGCCAAATCAGCATACCCACAAAAGGTGCGCAGGCAAGCAACATAACACGGTTGAATTGCTGGATCGAATTCGCTGTCATTATTTCAACACATCCAGATTTTTGGTCAGCTCATCCAGCTTCTTCTTGACGTCAGCTAGCTGGGTATAAAGTTGATTGCTATTATCGGTCTTGCTGTTAGCACTATCTTTGGTGAAAGCCAGTAATTCATTCAATGAATCTACTTTGGCTTGCAGAGTCTTCATATCGGAAGTCACACTATCCTTCAATTGAGAGACTTGCTTCTGATAATCTTGTTGAATGACTTGTAATTGCTGTTGGGTTTGCTGTGCGATATCGGTTGATATTTGTTGCTTCAGATGCTCCGTGTACATCATCGTAGCTGCTACTCCGACTGCGATCAGCATGACCCAACCCACAAATAGGAAGGCATACGTTTTCTTCTTGACCCTAGTTGCTTTCGACGTTCGGGGAAAAGAATTCGCCGTTGCACTCTCCATGGGCATACTCATGAAAATCACCTCTTATTACTAGTATAGCATATTCCATTATTTTCTCGGAATATTAGATAGAATTCGCTGTTTTTCGATATTCATTGGGGGTCATGCCTGACATTTTTTTGAAAACCTTGCTGAAATACTTCTCATCCTGATAGCCAACCATCTCAGCTACCTGTGAAATGCGAAGATTCGGATTACAGAGCAATATTTTTGCCTTACTCATTCGGAGCTGCCCTAAATAATCAGAGAGGTTGACTTCGAACTCCTGCTTGAATTTGCGGGAAATGTACTCCCGGCTGAGATAGAATCGACTGGCAATATCCGCGAGGGAAATATCCTCATGATAGTGCTTTTCCAAGAAGCTAGCGATTTCAAAAATCACATTATTATCCTTGTGTTGACTTTCAAGATGAAGCTTGGATACCTGAACGAGGCTGCGGGTCAGCTCTTGCTGCCATAGAGACAAGGAGAGAGTGCCTTTCTCGTCGAGTGTAATAATCGCGGCTGAACTATCATCAAGGAGCAGCGGATGGATATCGTCCTCTCGGCTATTAGGTATCAATTGCTGCACCCATCGACGCATCATCACCCGATATTCTCCCCACCAATGCTCAATTTGTTCAGGTGTGATGATTTCACAGCTTTTCACGGCATCGATCCAAATCTTCACGATATCCTGAATCTGCTCGACATTTCCGCTGCGCAAAGCGAGACTCATCTGTTCCTCAAATTGGTGAAAAGTCAGCGTAGGCTGTGAACCCTTATTAGGATGCCATGTGTTATGTACCCACGTTTCTTTGGTTCTCAGATTACGTTGTCGCAGGGCATCACGAGCTTCTTGATAGGACAGCTTCAATTGACCAGGGAAGCTGTGGGCACTCCCAATCCCAAAATCCACACGAGCATGGAGCGCAGTTCGAATGCCATCATTAATCGTCGCCAACAGCTCTTCCCCCTTGGATGGGGATGACCATAAGAAGAGCACAATTTCATTGGCATTATGCCAGTGTCGGAATGCGTAGCCGCGCTTCTGCGTGACGAGAAATTCATTACAAATATTAATCAATGAGAAGAGAAGAAGATCGATATTCTGACTGAATTTATTCTTGATGCTAGCTTCCATCGTATCTAAAGTGAGAATGGCAACACGACAGGTTGCAACGCTCCTGGTCAAATGAAGCTCGCGCTCCAGCTGGTCTGCCACCGGCTCATACGTACTGGGCTCAGCGACTAATGCGGAAAGCAGCTTATCCCAGTAAATAGGTTTAAATTGATTAACCTCCATATTCAACTCACGATTGGTATGCCTTTGCTCCTCATCCTTGAGCCATGTTTGAATGGCTTTATCCAAAGCTTCATTTAACTGATCCGGATCAATTGGTTTCAAAATATAATCCGTTCCGCCAAACTTCACCGTATGTCGAAGTAAAGAGAAGTCGTCGTGACCGCTGATGACAATGGTTTTGGAATTAGGCGCGTAGCGATGCAGCCACTCTAGCAGCTTGACGCCGTTCATGATGGGCATCATCATATCGGTCATAATAATTTCAGGATGCTCACTTTGAACCAATGCAATGGCTACTTCCCCATCAGGTGCTTCCAAAATCGTATCGATCCCATATTGCTTCCAATCTACCAGCAATCGTATCGCATCCCGAACGTGCTTTTCATCATCTACAAGTAATACTTTCATATCAGGCGCCTTCCTTTTTCATCGGAATATGGATGACAATCCGCAGGCCTTGAGGATGCACATGGTCGATCGCAAGTGTTGCATCATCGTTAAAATAGAGCTGGACACGCGTCAGGACGTTACGCAACCCAATATAGGAATCATCCGTGACGGATGGCGTTTTTAATCGACTACGGACCTCGCTCATCCGCTGATCCGTCATCCCGATCCCATTATCTGCTACGGTGAGCTTTAAAAAGTCCCCCTCAGGGGTGGTCAGCTTCGCAGCTTCGATGCGTAATATACCCACGTCTTGAGAATGGCTTGGTTTAAAACCATGCTTGAAATAATTTTCGACAAGCGGTTGTAGAATCATTTTCGGCACAGTAAAGGTTCGAGTCTCTTCTTCAATCTCATAGATGATATCAAACTGGTGTTCAAAACGCTGCTTCTGCAGCTCTAAATAGGCCTTAATATGGTCGATTTCTTTCCGCAATGGCACGACGGATTCATTCGTATTCATGCTGTAATGCATCATTTTGGCTAGCGAATTAATCAGGGCATAGATCTTAGGTGCTTCATGCTGCAAAGCAAGTGTTCCGATCGATTGTAAGGCATTATTCAGGAAATGGGGATTAATTTGCGCTTGCAGCGCCATCAGCTGATTCGATTTATTCGCCAGCTCTAACCGATATTCGCGCATTACCATATGATTTAAGTCCTGCATAAGCCCATGGAAACGGTTCGCTAGTATCCCCATCTCATCGACCCTGGTTAACTCAATGTCGCTCTGATGATCACCGAGCCCAACTTGTCCAGTTTGAATTCTTGTAATGTACCGAATCAATTGCTTGATGGGAGCGGTAAAACGAATGCTAATATACACCGTGCCGGCCATGACAATCAGCATAGAGAACGAAAGAATGAGGGCGTTAATAAAGGTCAATTGTTTAGCGTTTTTAGTTAGCTGGTCATATGGAAGGCGCTTGACAATCGTCCAGTTCAAATAGTCCGTCCGCATTTTCTCATACATATTAATCCCTGCATAAGCACCTTTATTCCATTCATAGCTGCCCTTCTCCAAGGAACTATGTATCGCTTCATCTCCCCACATGCCTTCTAATTGAAGTCCCCACTTGGTGGGATCCGGACCGAATACGATATGCCCTTGTTCATCTAAAATGTATAGTTCTTCTTGATCATGCGTGAATAGGCTCTGGGAAATGTCAGAAACCAAGTCCAATTTTAAGTCAATGATAAGCTCGCCAATGGATTGATTACTAGGGGAGTACATGATGTTTCGGTGCATAGAAATAACTGGCGTTTGGTTAGAATATGCAGGGAGTGACATCCCATACAAATGGCTTGGGTGAGTTGTTTCGAAATACACAAGCTTGCCCTCCGGGAACGGCTGTAGTCCATCGTACTTACCGGCGGAGCTAACTTGAGCATCATTGTTGGAGAGAAAAGAACTATTGCTAATGGAAGCATACATATAAATTTGTTTGATTTCCTTCACAGAGTGTGACATGACCTGCAGACCGCTTTTGATCACTTTATCACTCTGATAATCGATCTCGGGCTTCGTTTGAATAATCTCATAGAATTGGTCAATCTCAGAGAGGGGAGTCCTTCCCGTGTAAATCGTGGAGGAGGCTTGAACCACACCATCCAGATAGTTCATGAGATTCGTTGTGCCYTGTGAAAGTAACGCAGAATTGTTCGTAAGGGTATCCTCGGTAACCTTCTGCTTCGTGAAATAGTAGGACACGACAAGGGAGGTTAGGAAGGGGATTAATGTGGCAATGAGTAAAAATAAGATCAATTTATTACGGATACTGTGTCGAATCACACGTCATCAACTCGGTTTCTGTATTGGGATTTTCCCCTACATTGTAGCAGGAGAGGTCAACAAATTCCACCTAATGCGTCACGATCGTCTGTGTTTTGGGGTACTGCAGCACTCTATACTTGGGGTATAGTAGCAGAATGGTAAGGGGGACTCCCAGTGAAAACAAAAAGAATGCTTTCAGGATGGCTACAACAATGGGTATTCATCGGACCTGCATTGATATTTTTTAGTATCATAGTTCTGATTCCATTTATGATGAGCATCTATTATTCGTTTACCGAATGGAATGGTGTTACAACGAAAGTAGTATTTAATGGTCTGGACAATTTCAAACAAATCCTATTCCACGATAAGGATTATCGCAATGCCTTTAGCTTCACTTCACGATTGACCGTGACGAATGTGATTCTGACGAACCTTGTAGGTTTCTTACTGGCTTTGCTGCTCACACAAGCGCTGAAAACAAGGAATGTGCTGCGCACGATCTTTTTCATGCCTAACGTGATCGGTGGTTTATTGCTCGGCTTTATATGGCAGTTTATCTTTGTAAAAGGGTTTGCAACTCTAGGAGATCTTACGCATATCGGATTCTTCGAACTGCCTTGGTTAGGGGATGCCCCAACAGCCTTCTGGGCAATTGTCATCGTTAGTGTGTGGCAAGGTTCGGGTTATCTCATGATTATCTACATTGCTGCCTTATCCAACGTACCTAAAGATATGCTCGAAGCAGCGCACATCGATGGTGCATCACGCTTGCAAGTACTGCGAAGCATCATCGTTCCGCTAATTATGCCAGCCATTACGGTCTGCTTGTTCTTGACGATTTCGTGGTCATTCAAAATCTTTGATTTGAACTTCTCCTTAACCAAAGGTGGACCCTTCAATTCAACTGAATCGGTTTCGATCAACATTTACCAAGAAGCATTCAGGAACAACCGCTATGGTTTGGGTACAGCCAAGGCGCTCGTATTCTTCATCGTAGTTGCGATTATATCAACCATCCAAGTGATGTACACCAAGCGCAAGGAGGTTGAAGTGTAATGGATTCCGTAAAAAAATACACAGGTCGATTATTTACCCTAGAAGTACTCGGCATCCTATTAGCTTTACTGTTCTTAGTTCCGTTTTACTTCGTCATCGCGAATTCCTTAAAGACCTTTCCCGAGCTAGCAGCGAATACAGCTAAACTTCCTAGCTCGCTATATCTCGATAATTACACCAAAGTGTGGAGTATTATGAAGTTTCCCAAGGCGTTCTTCAACTCGTTGTTCATTACCGTTTTGAGTAACGCAGGTCTCGTGATCATCTCCTCCATGGCCGCATATCGCATGGTGAGAAGATCGAGTAAGTTCAATAATCTCGTTTTCTTGGCTTTCGTTGCCGCAATGGTCATTCCTTTCCAGTCGATTATGATTCCGCTTGTTCGCGTAGCAAGCCAAGTTGGCTTGATGGATAGCAAGCTGGGATTGGTTGCATGCTATTACGGATTTGGTGTTTCCTTGAATGTGTTCTTGTATCATGGCTTCATTAAGTCCATTCCGCTGGAAATTGAAGAGTCAGCCAGAGTAGATGGCAGCTCGGCGTATGGTGTGTTTTGGAAAATCATATTCCCATTGCTCAAGCCGATGTCGATTACGATTATCATCCTGAACAGCTTATGGATTTGGAATGACTATTTGCTTCCTTCTCTTGTACTAAGCAACCCGGAGCTGCGAACCATTCCGCTTGCAACGTTCTCCTTCTTTGGACAGTATACGAAGCAGTGGGATTTAGCACTTGCTGGGTTAACACTAAGCGTGTTACCGATCGTTATCTTCTTCTTGTTCTTACAGAAGCACATTGTAGAAGGTATTACGGCAGGTTCAGTAAAAGGATAACAAATTTGCAAATATGTTCAAGATATTCCACCTTTATGTTCAATATACTCGGTGTTAAGCCAGGATGTAAGTGTTTACAATGAATCTTGTAAGGTAGCAAAGCAGGAACAAGCACGGTGAGTTCAAAAGAAGAAACATTTTAAAGGGAGGCATTACCTACATGAAAAAATTAACAATGGTTTCAATGGCGACTGTACTATCTTTATCCGTACTCGCAGCTGGTTGTGGAAAAAAAGACGAGACAGTAAGTCCAAGTCCAGCAGCAACTACAGGTGCAGCAACGACAACGCCTGCGGCAAGCGGCAAACCTGTTACAATTAAGATGTTCCAATTTAAAGTGGAGATCGCAGATCAACTTGGCAAAATGGTAAAAGAATATGAGAAGTTGAATCCCAATGTGAAAATTCAAATTGACACCGTCGGCGGTGGAGCAGATTACGGTGCTGCCTTGCTTGCGAAATTTAACTCAGGTGACAAACCGGATATTTTCAACAATGGCGGTTTCACGGATTTAGATAAATGGATCGATAACTTGGAAGATCTATCGGATCAACCTTGGGTGAAAGACCTTGTGGATGTAGCCAAAGAGCCAATGACCAAAGGTGGTAAATTGTATGGTCAACCGCTAAACCTTGAAGGCTATGGCTTCCAATACAACAAAGATCTTTTTGCAAAAGCGGGCATTACAGAGCTGCCTAAAACATTCACTCAATTAGAAGCAGCGGCTAAAAAGCTAAAAGATGCAGGTATCACACCGTTTGAAACAGGTTACGCAGAGTGGTGGGTACTTGGTAACCATTTCGTAAACCTTCCATTTGCTTATCAAAAGGATCCGAATGCGTTCATCGATGGCTTGAACAAAGGAACTGCGAAGATTACAGGTAACGAAGTATTCAATCAATGGGTGAAATTGTTTGACTTGCAATTGCAATACGGCAACAAAAACCCATTACAAACCGACTACAATACCCAAGTAACGGATTTTGCTACGGGTAAAGCAGCGATGACGCAACAAGGTAACTGGACACAAGTTCAAATTACCAAAACAAACCCAGACATCAAAATTGGCTTCTTGCCAATGCCGATCAGCGATGACGCCACTGCGAATGATAAATTGTTCGTAGGCGTACCGAATAACTGGGTTATCAACAAGAACTCCGCTGTGAAAGACGAAGCTAAGAAATTCTTAAATTGGATGGTTAGCTCCGATATCGGTAAGAAATATATCACGGAAGAGTTCAAGTTTATCCCTGCTTTCAAATCAATCCCTGCTGACGAAAAAGTTCTTGGACCATTAGCAGCAGACATTATCGCTTATAGCAAAGCTGGTAAAACATTGAGCTGGAACTGGTTCAAATTCCCAGGCGGCGAAGCGTCCAGCAAAAAATTCGGCGATGTTATGCAAGGTTACGTAGCGAAGAAGTACACGAAGGATCAAATGTTGGAAGAATTCCAGAAAACATGGGATAGCCTTAAGAAGTAACACTAATCCCGACGTTAATAAAGCCTCAGCGCTTATGCTGAGGCTTTTTGCTGTTTAACAGATGATGGAATGGCTGTTACAATGAAGAGGACTGGAGGTTTACCATGAATCTTAAAATCAGAGCTTGGCTGCAGAGCAGAGGGAATACGCTACCTCTAGAGAAAAAACTGTCTCGTGAAGCGGTCATTTCCTTAATCATTCATTCCATTTTTCAATTCGGTGCTTCCATGTCAGGGGTATTTCTTAATTTATACTTATGGCGGTTAACGCATAGCGTTGTTGTGAATGGGACCTACAGCTTGATTGTGTATATCTTAACACCGATTGGGTTCGCCATTGGCGGTTATATGATTAAGAAGAAGGATCGCATGGTATCATACCGTCTGGGTATCGTACTGATCGCTCTCTTCTATTTAAGTGTGAGTATTGCTGGGGAGCGGCTTGTCGATTATTACGTGCTATTTGCGATATTTAATGGACTTGCGGGCAGCTTCTACTGGGTCGGTTATTTAACCCTGATGTATGACGTGTCGACCGAGCAGAATCGGATCCGATATCTGGCTTATAATATGATGTTTTTCACCGCGGCTACACTCGCAGGACCGGCACTTGCAGGCTTCATTATTCGTTTAAAAGAGGGTCTTAGCGGATATACAATTGTCTTCGCCATTGCTTTCATTATGTTTTTATTGGCTGCCATCATTTCCTTGAAGATTAAGGCATTAGGCGGTCATCATCGAGTCTACTACTTGAAATACACAGGTCTGATCATGAAGAAAAAGCAAGAGTGGTCGAAAGCACTGTTTGGCTTCTTCGGTATGGGCTTGCTGCAAGGCACGATGTTGTTTCTACCTAACATTCTTTTATTCAAGGTGCTGCCGCGTGAAGATCTGGTCGGATATTTAGGTGTACTCTATTCGAGTTTAAGTATTGTCATGGGCATCTTTATTTCGAAATATGCGAACGCGGGCAGAGCGAGGTTATATTTGACGATATCGACTGTGGGTTATCTCGTTGGCATTTCTTGTATTATAGGAAGTTTAAATGTGTACTCGGTAGTCGGCTTCATGATTTTGTATTCGATTTTTGCACCGCTTCAAGGGAATACCATGACGGGCTACTACTATAGCTTGATTGCTAGACTGCCACTTAAAGGGGAGTTAAAGGTAGAAAGTGTGGTCGTACGGGAATTTTTCTTGAATGTGGGGCGGGTTATTTCCATTCTAGTTCTCATTACCTTCGGCAAAGACTTGGATGGCGGCCAAATTCCTTGGATCCTGCTGGTAGCCGCTCTAACGCAGTTTGGTATCGTCTGGTCGCTTAAGAATCGATAGGCAGATAAGTGCGTGTTCAACAACCTCTATAAGGATGATAGTCCCTCAATTCGGTTATCCTAGTTGGTAGTGAATTGGAAAAGAGGGGCATTATGCAAATGGAGAAAGTCGACAGTATTATCGTCGGAGGAGGCATTGCCGGACTTCAAGCGGCGATTCAGCTAGGCAGATATGAGCATAAAGTACTTGTGATTGACGCTGGTTATGGCCGTTCTACCCTGTGCAGGAGCTATCATAATATTCTAGGTTGGCCAGATGGGGTATCGGGGGAAGAGCTGCGTCGATTAGGCAGGCTGCAAGCCGAGAAGCTAGGGGTTACTTTTGTCCAAGATGAAGTTGTACAAGCTGTCGCCAAAGGAAGAATCGGTGATGGCTTTGAGCTATGGGGAAAAAGCGGACGCGGCTACGAAGCGAGAACGCTGCTGCTAGCAACGGGCTTATTGGACCGCATGCCTGAACTACCGAACCTGAAGGAATGCTTGGGACTAACAGTGTATGTATGTCCCGATTGCGACGGATACGAGATTAGGGATAAGAGCACGCTCGTGATGGGCTCTGGAGATGCAGGGGCTGCGATGGCCATTAAGCTCCGCGATCGAACGGAGAACATGACTTATGTGAATCATCAGCAACGGGCAGTGAAAAGTGAGTACCTGACGGAAATGAAGAATAAGGGCATCACCTATGTGGCAGAAGATCTTGTAGAAATTGAGGTCGAATCACCTGGACGATTCAAGGGAGTCGTGCTTAGAGATGGCGGGCGTCTACAAGCTGAGCGAGGCTTTATTGCATTTGGCGGGAATGAAGTGAAATCTGACTTGGCGCGCCAGCTGGGGGCTGAACGCATGGAGAATCGGCATATCATGACCGATCCCCGCAGTAAGATGACGAGCGTCCCCTTCGTCTGGGCCGCTGGCGATGTTGGCGTTCATGCGGAGCAAGTGACGATCGCGATGGGTGAAGGCTCGCAGTCGGCGATTTGGATGAACAAAGCGCTGCTGCGGATGAACGAGGAAGCGAGTGTTCATCGGGTTGTTATTCGTTCTTAGTTTGAGTGGAACGAATTGTTGCATCACTTATTCTTCTCCAAAAGGTGCATTAGTCCGATATTACCGAATTAAAACGAGAAATTACTTTAAAAGAAGTCCAATAGTCCGATTCTGCCGAACTATGCTCTTAGAATTAATAGTGGACGTCTCTTAGTGTAGAAGTAATAATAATCATAACTATAACTAAGAGGTGTCTGTCCATGAGCGATTCAAGACAACGATATAATGAAACTTTCAAACGTGAAGCTGTAAAGTATGTGCAAGAGCAGACTAAATCTTTAGAGCATATCGCGGATGAATTGAACATCAATCCTGGTACCCTACGAAACTGGTTGGGGAAATACCGGGAGTTTGATCATGAACCTGTTAAC
>NZ_JBFUHL010000041.1:0-48329 GCF_056402415.1 Paenibacillus sp. P4_A9 | reverse complement strand
AGCTGCAATATATCGACTGCCATTCCATGCAAGGGACCCAGAAAAAGCGGTTTCTACCCGATCAATATTACTAGATTTAGTCGACTTCCAAACCAGATCTCTTCCTTCAAGAGCATATCCATGCGTAACCATAACGGTAATAAAACATATTAAGGCTAGTGCTAATGTATAAAAATACCTATTCATTTAAGCCTCCTCGTAACGGACATGTTTGCGTAATGCAACCATTCTTTTTATTTTAGGATACTGGGGATCTGTAAGAAAGGGTTTGTCTACAGAAAAATAGTTTATCTTTATGCCATTATTAGTATTATCAAAATCTACATATCCTCCCATATTTTCCGCAACATAACGAACAGGCACATAGGCATGACCATTATAATTTAAAACAGGATTTTCTTGATCCAATAGCTTGATTTCCCCATTAATATAAAAATGTGAAGGGAATAAATATGCTTGTATCGTCGTGTCAGAAGCAACAGCAACAGTTGAGACGGAAACAACTATCCCACAGATTAATCCTAAAATAAACTTTTTCATATCAATTACCTCCTACAAAGGAATATTTTGGATGTGGTGTCAGGAGAAGAAAAATTAATTAATTGAATCTGTTGGTAATCATCTGTTGTTAAAGGTACTATTTCAGCAGAACTACAAACCGTTTGAAAAGTGATGGAACTTGCAACACATATACATATTGTGAGTATAGTTTTATTCATGTCTTTCTCCTTTGGAAAGCATAATATATAAAGTTTTCCAAAAGATGTACTTGTATGCAAACACCTGTGTTAAACTGCTCGTCCCTCGGTTTCATGCCCTATGATGTCATGATAACTTTCTTAGATCATAAGCTGCAAATTCCAAGAGATTCTTAAGTACACCTAATTCCTCTTCCTTAATTTTCTCCAATATTACAATCACTCCATCACGTCCTCTCATTACTTCAATAAACAAAATAGGAGCTGCCGCGAAGCAAGCCCCTTAACTATTTTTAAAACATAAATAATTCAAGTAAAAATCATGAACAATTATTAACTCCGATTGTTTTCTTTAAATAATAGAGCTTTTATTACAAAACGAGGCAATCTTAATTGCCTTCTCCATCTAGAAGGTTGATTAATTAATCGATAAAGCCATTCCACATTTAACTTATGCCAAATAGCGGGTGCTCTTTTTACTGTCCCGGCAATGATGTCGAGACTTCCTCCAACCCCAATTGCAACCCTAACATTCAATTTATTTTTAAACTTATGTATCCAAAATTCAGCTTTTGGGGCTCCAAGCGCAACTACTAAAATATCGGGACTCAAGGTCGCAATTTCATCTACAATTTGTAACTCAACACTCTGATCAAAAAAGCCATGCTGTCTACCCAAGACAGATATGTTTGGGTAAGCTATACTTATTGCTTTTGCAGCCTTTTTACTAGTCATTTCACTCGCGCCAAGAAGATAAAACGACCAATTGTTTTTATTTCCAATCTCCAATAAATTAATGAGAAGATCACATCCTGTAACACGTTCTGGAAGTGGATTCCCTTTTAATCGAGAGACCATGACAATACCAGTACCATCGGCAGTAAGGTGACCCGCCTCATCAATTATTGAACGGAGCAGTGGATCATGTTGACAGGACATTGTGATTTCTGGATTTAGTGTTATCACATGGAACATTTCCGCTTTTTTATCAGTTATTGCTTGTTCAATTATTTGAACTGTATCTTCCATAGTTATTTTCGGTACTGGAATTCCCATGATTTGCGAACAGTTCTTCATTGAATCCACCTTTAACTTTTTAACCACATTTTAACATAAAGGATTAGTTCTAACTATCTCGGGAAAATTTTATGTTTGGCTCAAATCTTGATGTGCTACTGCCAAGCGAATCCCTTTGATTAAATATAAAACTGAATGTAGCGGAGCTGAAAGAGAATATATAATATTCAAATCTTACTTATCACCCTTTTGTAAGCTACTATTATTTCTAATACGCTCCGATAGGTATATTCGACCATTTCTCAAGCCACTGCTCATACGTTTCTACTGATTCAGGACTGTTAAGGCTTTGTGCTATAAAACCCTGAGACTTCCCACTTGCAGTAGCGGTTGGAGTGGCTTCATAACGAATGTCCATAGACCAACGCGCATGATCAGATTTATTGGGAAGGGCCCTATGAGGAAGTAGTTGATTGAAACAGAGTACATCTCCTGGTTCCATTTCTATTGAAAGCCCTTTCAAATGACTGGCGTCTTCTTTGCGCAGCCCCAAGAAGTTGGTTTCTTCGTCAATTGCTCCTTCTAGCAGCGTATCAGTAAAAAATCCAGGCGCTACTTGCAGGCAGCTATTAGCTTCGGTCACCCTTTGCAAAGGCATCCACATCGATAAGACGTGTACATTCTCAGCATCCCGATAGTACTGGGCATCTTGATGCCAAGGAGTATCCGTCCATTTCTGGTCTGGCAACTTTGGTCTTGCATTAAAGATGCCGTGAACAGAAAGCTCCGACGTACCAAGTAGATCCGAAGCCACATTCAACATAACAGGATGTTTGAAGAAATTAAACATATCAGGACCGACAAGATCTCTCCTGGGGCTGCGGCTATATTTAGGTTTACCTGCTGCTTCCCACAGTTTGACAAGACGATGTTGAAAATCAAGATCCTCTCGTTTATCCTTCAACAATCCCTCTTTGCTCCACTTCTCTACCAATTCATCGACCCATTTCATGATGATCCCAGTAGCCAGATCCAATAGATCTTGTGGGATAACCCCTTTCACATGCAAGTAATTATTCTTTCTGTAAAATTCTAATTGCTCTTTCGTAAGTAAGATGGTCATAGTAACATTTCTCCTTTTGAGGTTCGTTACTGTAATTGTAACTGCTCGAAACTTTTGGAGAAACGACAAGATGAACTTGAAATTTAACCATTTGTCGTTAAAATTAAAATATAAGAAATAGGAGAGTGATGCAATTTGGAACAGCCATTCAGGCTCAGTGCAATGAATAATCCCATCTCCATAGGGCCTACCCATTTTACAACCGTGTTGTCTGGATGGTCGTATCATCTGCATAATCATAAAGGTTATGAGCTTCTGTATTGTCATTCAGGAACCTTTATGGAATGGATTCATGGAGAATCTATTGAAATGAAATGTGGAGATTGGTTATTGATCAGTCCAGGAGTTAGCCACAGCACGATCAATGTATCCAAAGATGCCCTTGCTTACTTTTCGATGCATTTTGATTTAGAAGATGTTGAGGTTCGAAACGAATTAAATAGTTTGAACTTTGTTCATTTAGGTGGACCTTTCTCCAAATTACAGAACTTGTTTAAGGACATTCAGAGGGTGATCGGAAGAAGATCGACGGAGAATGACGATTTAACAACGATTCAAAAGCTGCTGTTTCAATCCACGATTCTTCAGTTGTTTGTGGAAATACTGAATTTGGTATCGCTTCCTAATGACCGTATTGTTCTCCATAACAAGATATTGAACATAGAAGAAATTGAACTAGCACATACCATTGAACGTAAGCTCCATGAATTTATGGATACCACGATCACTATTCATGGAGTTGCTCAAGAGCTTTATATAAGTAGAAGCCATTGCAATGAGGTATTTAAAAAGGTTTATGGTATTGCTCCTCGCCAATATTTAAGCATGCTCAAATTAAAAAAAGCGGAGGCATTAATTCTGCACTCAGGTCTTTCGATGGAAGTAATTAGTGAGAAACTGGGCTTCTCGTGTTTAGGCAGCTTCAGCAGACAGTTCCGTCGTTGGACTGATCTGTCTCCTTTGCAGTATAGGAATTCGCAGCGCTAATAGTGAGAAATCCGACTATTCGCAATTTACAAAGTAACGATCAAACCATCATAAGCAACTTGTATGCCATTTGGCTCAAAAATATCAACAAGATCTTCATGCAGCAAGCCTGCATTGTGGGAGAAATGCGTAACGAAAACCTGAGCTCCCTCTTTGAGAACTCCGTTCGTATCCATCCATGCTTTGGTTTCTAGAACAGCATCGATGTTCATGTGATTTTCACGATGAAGACTTCGACCCGTTGTGCATTCAAGTATAGCTAGATCGATCTTTTTATCTTGGAGCCATGCCCAAGTCTTCTCCGGAAACCAACCGCTGTCATTGCCGTAGAGGATGGACTTCCCATCTTTTTCAATGTAATAAAGCAAGCATGTCTCTAATTTATCATGATCGGCTAAGAGGGGAACAATGGTTGCAGTTTGCGTCTGAATGGGCACGAACGGCAGCACTCTGTGGAATTCATAGTTATGTGTGAGTCCGTTGAGCGCTTGGAAGCAGAGTCGGAAAGGGATATCGTGCCCATATACATGCATCGTACTTTCACCATATTGTGCGTAGCCTTCCGCTCGGATCGCCATATCCTCTGCATACAGATGATCGGAATGCGAATGTGTGATCAGCAAATCCTGGATCTGATTCATATCCAAGCCATATTGATGCGAGTGGTACAACGTATCCGGCGGAAAATCGACCTTCAATACTTTGTCTATAATCACCGAGGTGCGTGAGCGAATATTTTTTCCTTTGCGCTCACGAGCTTGTTGACACGTTACACATTGGCAGAAAAGTGATGGAATTCCCTCATATGCAGCAGTTCCGAGAAAATGTATTAGCATCCGATGTTACCTCCTATTTAATGTACTGATCATGTTGAATCGTGATGTTTCATGAGTTCTTTGTTGTAATTTTATGTTGATTTCGTAGGGGTGTCAATAAATTCCTTGTACACGTGGATATCGCCCACAGCTGTTTTCATAAAAAAACACCGCTTTCCCATGTTAATAGAAAAGTGGTGTTTCTTTGACAAACGATCTATGTTTTTACATCATCAGATTGAGCTGTTTCCCTGCCTTATGCAACGCGTCTAGCGCAAAATCCAGATCTTCCCGTGTATGCTGAGCCGTGACAATGAATCGCACGCGACCTTTGTCCATCGCCACTGTCGGATAGACGATCCCTTGAGCGTAGACACCTTCCTGCAAAAGCAAATCAGAGAACTGCATCGTCTTCGCCGGATTCCCCACGATAACAGGAATGATTGGTGTCTCGCTGGCGCCTGTGTCAAAGCCAAGAGCTTGCACCTTCGAGCGGAAATACGCAGCGTTTTCCCAAAGCTTTGCAATGAGGTCGCCGCTTTGTTGAAGCACCTGGATTGCCGCAAGGCAAGTAGCCGCTACTGCCGGTGTTTGGGACGTACTGAACAAAAAAGGGCGTGCTTTATGGATCAGGTAATCTTTGACAACTTGCTCGCAAGCCACGTAACCCCCAACAGCCCCGACCGCCTTCGACAACGTACCGATCTGGATGTGTACACGTCCGTGCAGGCCAAAATGATCCGTTGATCCCTTCCCGTTCTTGCCGAGCACGCCGCTTGCATGGGCATCGTCTACATAGACAAAAGCATCATACTTCTCAGCAAGCTCCACAATAGCTGGCAGCGGTGCGATGTCTCCGTCCATGCTAAAAACACCGTCCGTGACAACAATGCGCTTCTGAAATCCGGCACTCTCTTTTAACGCAGCTTCCAATTGATCCATGTCTTTATGTGCAAAAACTTTCCGCTGCGCTTTCGTTAAACGAATACCGTCAATGATACTTGCGTGATTTAACTCGTCACTGATCACAACATCATCGGGTCCAAGTAACGGACCTAAGACGCCTTGGTTTGCCGTGAAGCCGGATTGAAAAACAAGTGCCGCTTCCGTTCCCTTGAATTTGGCCAGCTCTTGTTCAAGTTGATCATGAATATCAAGCGTCCCAGTGATCGTACGTACGGATCCGCTGCCAACGCCATATTTTTCGATCGCACGAATAGCCGCTTCCTTCATGCCAGGATGATCGGTGAGTCCCAAATAATTATTCGAAGACATTTGTAGAACAGAACGCCCCTTCAATGACATCCAAGCACCTGAGCCGCTTTCCCATACGGTGAGAGGACGGTAACGCCCCTCCTTCTTCAATTGCTCTAGTTCTTTCTCTAATGTGTTCCAACTAGCCATGAATCGCACACTCCTTAATTGAAGGTAATTTAACTTCCGTGTCATGTAAAAAAACGATTTTACCGCATTGCCCCGATATCATCAATTCAAACGCCTTCTCATAGTCATTCAGTGAAAATGTGTGAGTGATTAGCGGTTTCAGATCGATTCGTTTCTGATCTAATAAGCCTTTCAACTGATACCAGGTATGGTACATACGCCGACCAGTAATTCCTTCAATACGTAAGCCTTTGAAAATAATATGGCGCGATAAATCAAGCGGCACTTCTTGTGTAGGAATCCCGAGTAAGGATACTCGAGCCGCAGAAGCTGCTGCCTCAAAGCCCCCGCGAATCGCATCGGGATAACCTGACATTTCTAAGACAACTTCAGCACCTTCACCTCCGGTATATGCTCGAATGGCATCTACCATGGATTCCTCACGGCTATTGATGATATAGTCTGCACCCATCTGCTTCGCTAAAGAGAGACGATACGGATTGATATCAACAGCCATCACGACTCCTGCGCCGCTCGCTTTGGCAACGGCAACAGCCATTAATCCGATGGGTCCGGTACCGATGACAACGACCGACTTCCCAACAATTTCGCCCGACAATACAGTCTGGACCGCATTTCCCAGCGGATCCTGCAGACATGCGAGCTCAAACGGCATATCCGGCCTGTTATGAATGACGTTCGATGCCTTAACGACCGCATATTCAGTAAAACAACCTGGAGCTGTAATCCCAAAGCTAACCGTATTCGGGCAGACGTGCGCGTTGCCGGTTCGGCAAGCTTTGCACACACCGCATACGATATGGCCTTCTGCTGAAACATGATCTCCGACTTTCACATTGGTCACTTGGCTGCCTATCTCTTCGACCACACCAGCGAATTCATGACCGAAAACATTCGGTGTGACGACTGCGCTTTCCGCCCAATCATCCCATTTATAGATATGAACATCCGTCCCGCAAATGGATGTAGCTTTAATTTTAACCAACACTTCGTCAGGTCCACAGTGCGGTATCGGTACTTCCCGTAAAACCGCACCAGGTCCACGAACCTCTTTGACAAGTCCGATCATCGTTTCTCTCATGTTGTATGCCCCCTTTTTAAAAAGAAGAAAGTTTACTATATTAACTTTTTGTGCGTTATCTTGTATATACAATATATTATACATATGGATGAGATATTGTACATATGTATTTGAAAATATTTCACAGCTATGCTAAATTTGGTTTATAATTGAGGTACTTGTAGGAAGAGGAGAAATCAATGGATCAGGAGCAAATTCATAAGAAGATCGGGAAAAACCTTCAAAATATACGCAAAGCAAGGTCACTCAGCCTGGATCAGGTCGCAGAATTAACAGGCGTCAGCAAAGCAATGCTCGGGCAGATTGAGCGTGGTGATTCGAATCCAACCATTTCTATTTTATGGAAAATTGTAAATGGACTTCACATCTCGTTTACTTCACTCATAGAGGACAATGTTCCGAAAGTGAACCACATCCACCTCGATGAGATTGAACCGTTCTTAGAAGAAGATGGGAATTATCGGGCATTCCCGATCGTCCCTTTTGAGCAGAAAAAGCAATTTGAGATCTACACGGTTGAAATTGATATCGGCTGTACCCACGCCTCGGAAGCACATTACGAAGGTGTTGAGGAGTATATTTTGATGATCAGCGGTGCGCTTCGACTTCGTATTCAGGATGAAACCTACGAGTTGAAGGCCGGAGACGCCATTCACTTTTCCGCCGATCAGCCCCATGTTTATGAGAACATCGCAGATGAGAAAACGATGTATAACACCATCATTTGTTATCCTTTGTAAGGGATTTCCGGGGAAATAAAAGAGCTTCTACAGGCAGATTGTTCTGCTTTGTAGAAGCTCTTTGACGTATGTACATATGACTATTCCAGGATATCTTCTTTTGATGCTTCTATGTCCTTCGTTGTTATGGTTAACTCAAGTCCGCCAAATTTTTTGGCAAAGAAGTTATAAATGACACTAACTAACATACTTATTGCTCCGAAAATTAAAATCATGAAAAATGACATGATGATCAATGGAAGGAAAGCAAGTGTCATGCCTGAATCTCCTATAGCAATTCCAATGATTAATGCTACAATTCCAAAAATAGACATGATTCCGACTGGAATGCTCATGAGATATAAGGTTGTTTTAAACATGCTTTTGGCACCAAGTGATTTGATTTCCACTTTCATTTGTAATCTGACCCCTTTTGTTTTCAATTTTAGTAAACATCGAACGGAATATATATACGACACCCTTTCATTTATCATACATTCTGATCAATCATTTTTCAATTCAAATAGCCTCCTAATTTGGAGAAATGAAACCAGCTCTGCTATACTTATCTTCAAATTGGTTTCAATTCCGTAGTAAAAGGTGGTTTCTTATGTCTAATAATAGTATGTTCACCATGGCGATGTACCGCCCTCATCCTGGTAAGGAAAGTGAGCTCGCCGAAATTATCAAAGGTCACGTCCCGATTCTTCGGGAAGAAGGCCTCATCACGGAATTCCCACCAGTCACATTGATTTCCGTAGACGGTACGCTGATTGAAATATTCGAGTGGTTGTCCGAAGAAGCGAAAGACAAGGCACATTCATCTCCGAAGGTTTGGCCGGTTTGGGAACAAATCATGCGAGTTGCCGAATTGGTAAGTCTGTCATCGCTTCCTGAAGCCGAACACCCATTTCCAAATTTCAAAAGAGTCGACCTATAACCTGCAGATGTAATTTCAGGAGCTATGCGGCTTAAATGCGCTTAGCTCCTTTGCGTTTGGTCTCCTTGTTGGAATCTGCGTTAGTCCGATATCTCCGAATTAAAACGAGGATTCCTTTGTAAAAAGGACCAATAGTCCGATTCTGCCGAATTGTTTACCCAATTTCCTAACGTGAGGGTTGTTTGGGTCGATTTAGTTCGGCTATTTCGGACTAAGTAAGAATTACAGACGCAATCAGTGAGATTAATTCGACAATTTCGGGCTAAACCGACTAACTCGCGTATGAAAGATGTCACCCTCTTTATTATGCCCCTGGAAATCCATACAACCGCCAAGGCTTGTGACCCCCAAAAGGGCGAATAGGTCTTTCTGGCATGTGTACCGCTTGGATATGAAGTTCTGGCCGATCATCACTTTGATAGAGGATCGCTTCTTCACCCTCAGCTAAATCTATGTGAAGAAATCCCTCGTTTTCGTCCACAACAGTACTGAAATCATTCTCTTTTCCTGTGATGTTCCATCTCACAACACCTCGCCAGCCTGACTTGATCAGACACGGCTCACCTGCTAAACTCTTCACCCGAATCCAGATGGTTTGGCCTGCCTGCCTCACTGCACTGACCAAAAAAGCGCCCTCTGCGCGCAAATCATGAAATGCTGCTTCGCGCCATTCATCAGGTACCGCAGGAAATACTCGCAGTGTACCGCCCMAGCTTTGGAGCAGCATATCGTGAATCGCTTCCGCTCCCGCGAGCGGCGTCTCGATGACCGGTCCAGCTTCTTTATACATCGTGTTCGGCTTCACGATATGCATCAGCGCTTTCAAATAGCGCAATGCTTCGCTTCCCTTGCCTAACGTAGCGGCAATGGAGGCAGCGCCTGTCAGGCTAAAGCCACGGAGATCGCCTTCCTTTTGAATCCAATGTCGCAGCGACTTTTCTATGAGTTGGCGATCCTTTTCACGATCACATCCGATCAGATGAAGCGGGAATATAGCAAGTAAGTGGCTGAAATGCCTGTGTCCGTATGCAAGCGGCGTATCCCGCCCAATCATAAAACCAGTCTCGTCGACAGGTAGCGGCGTCAATCGTTCCAATACATTTCGCCAGCTAATCTGGAGTGGATCCACTTGTTGTAGGCGCTCACAGATATGCAGCAGTGTTTCACATCCCCAACGCAAGAGAGCCAGATCGTAATGGCAATCTGCCGCCTTTGTTTTCATAAAAGAGCCATACTCCGGAGAGATCGTCGGCGGCAGATGGAGATAACCATCCTCGCCCTCTTCTAGAAGATGCATATAGTAATTGATACTTCTCCGCAGGATGGGATAAAGTGTATCCGCAAGCATCCGATCATCCATCGCATATCGGTAATGCCGCCATAAACTATGGCACACCCAAGTCAAATTCCCGACCTCATCGTCCACTTGGCTATCCAGATCAAAGCTGCAGCTGCGTCCAAGTCCTGCAGAATCATGCTGGTACGGCTCAGGTACATTGCGAATTAATTGTTTGAAATTATCTTTAAGTGCATGTACAAGTGACTCTCCAATGTCCATACGACCCGACGTATACACCGGCGAATAGCTCATTTGCACGTTCATATTAAACCAGACGCCTGCCCAAGGTGTCGGTGCGAGCCATGGACCTTGATTATCGATCAAAGGCTTATCTGCCCTTGTTGCCGAGGCCAATTTATACATTTGGATCCAATAAAAGCTTTCTAGCTGTCCATCCGGAATGGAGACGAAGCTTAGCTGATAATACCGATGCCACCATGCACGATGAGCCTCTACCCATGCCTCATAGGGAGTAGAGGCAGCCCTCACGACCGCGTTAACAGCCTCCTCCTGTGCCAGATCATCACAGCCCTTGGCCACAGATAGGTAATAAACTTTTCGCGTTTCCGACAGTTGAACTTCTTTGAAAGCTGTCACACAGCCTTCATTCGTCGTATTCGTTTGAACCGTGACGGCTACTCCTTTCCAAACCGTCTTCTTCAACTGTACGTCAGGAATAAACTGGTTCAAATTAATGCCATCGGCATTCACCAAGACAGGATCTACCTCCGCATGCGCATACCACTGCAATCCTGCCCCCAATTCCCCTGCAGAAGCATCAATCTCAATACACATGACCGGTTCTTCGCTATGAACCAAAGCACGAAGCTTCACTTCACCTTTGGTCGTTGTCAGCCTACCGCTAATTTCCGCGTTCCACAAATCCAACCGCAGCTGCGTCGGATGATAGATCATCCCTTCCAGCTCCAAGTTCAGCTCGCCAATCGGTACGCGAGGTGGAAAGCCCGGACGATCCGTCCGAGTCGCTGTAACATCCGTCCGGCCGGTCACGAAGCGCAGCACATGCCGTTTCTTCGCATGCTCTTCGCCATAAATCATCGCACCGATGAGTCCATTGCCGATGAAGGCCCCTTCATCCCAGCTAACTGGCTTCACAACCCATTCCATATCATTCAGTGCCAGGAATTTTTCCCAATCCACGTCCAACCCGATCTCGTTGCTCTTGGTCTTCCGCATGCCTAATAACCCTCCTTACCCCTTGATGGCTCCGATCAATGCGCCCTTGACAAAATACTTCTGCAGGAACGGATAAACGAGAAGTATTGGTACGGTTGCCACAATAATCGTCGCATACTTCAGAGTTGCAGACAGCATGGCTACGTCGCCAGCCGAAGCTCCTCCTGTCATCGAGCTTGCTTCACCTTGCAGCAAAATTTCTCGTAAAATCAGCTGCAGCGGGTACAAGTTACGGTCCTGCAAAAAGATCATCGCATGGAACCACGAGTTCCAATGGCTTACACCGTAATACAGGAGCATAACGGCAACTACGGGCATGGATAAGGGTAAAATAATACGGAATAAAATAACAAAATCATTCGCTCCGTCTATCTTCGCTGATTCCTCCAACGCATCGGGAATGGCTTCGAATGCCGTTTTCATCAGGATCAAATTAAATGTGTTGATCGCATGTGGAATAATAATCGCCCAGAGCGTATTGTTCAGTCCGACCCCTTTTACCGTCAAATAAAATGGAATGAGCCCCCCGCTGAAAAACATCGTGAACACGATAAAGAGCATGATTTTCTTGCGATATTGTAAGCTTTTGCGCGAGAGCGCATATGCGCCCATGGCTGTTAGCAAAATATTAAACACTAAACCTACAATGACTACGAAAAAAGTGTTCCCATAGCCTTTAATAATCATCGGATTTGCAAATACACTCTTATACGCTTCAAGCGAGAAGCCGAGCGGCTTCCAGAGAAAACCACTATACGACATGAGCTGACTGGCATCACTAAATGAAGCAAAGGCAACGTAAATAATCGGATAAATCGTCACAATCATAAGCATAGTCAAGAACAACGTATTGCTCCAATCAAAACTTCGTTCAGCTAACGAAGGTCTGTTCATTTTCATCCTCCTCCCTGCCTACCACAGACTCGTATTATTTAATTTCCGACTAATCCAATTGGAACAAATCAGCAGTGTGAAATTGATGGCAGAGTTAAATAAACCAACCGCTGAGCTAAAGCTGTAATTGAACTCTTGCAGCCCTACCCTGTATACATAAGAGGATATGACATCCGCTGTTTCATACGTACCTGGATTGTACAGCAAAATAATCTTTTCAARGCCTACGTTCATCATTTTACCCATTTCAAGGATGAGCAAGATGACGATGGTAGGTATAATCCCTGGAATCGTAACGTGCACCGCTTGCTGTAGGCGCCCTGCACCATCTATGCGTGCTGCTTCATACTGCTCTTGATCAATCCCCGTTAAGGCTGCCAAATAGATAATCGTCCCCCAACCGATGTGCTGCCAGACACCAGACGATACATAGATCGTTCGGAACATATCCGAATTCAGCAGGAATGTTGTGCGTTCTCCCCCCATCCAAGCGATCAAATCGTTAATGACCCCTTCGCTGGACGTAAAATCCTTCAGAATCCCGCAAATAACAACAAGTGAAATAAAGTGAGGCATGTAGGTGAGTGTTTGAACGCTGCGCTTAAATAAAGCATGTTTCACTTCATTAAGCAGTAACGCTAAAATAATCGGTGCCGGGAAGCCAAAAATGAGCTCATTTAAGCTGATCAGCAGCGTATTTTTAATCGTCCTCCAAAAATAGGGACCTGTAAAAAAGGTTTGGAAGTTGTCAAAGCCTACCCATTCGCTTCCCCATATACCAAGTCTTGGTGAAAAGTCTTTAAAGGCGATAATTGCCCCGTACATGGGCGCATAATGAAACACGACGTAATACAGCAATACTGGGAGAAGCATCACATACAGGTATTTGTTCTTACGTATATCGAGGATCAGACCGAGCTTGGTGCCTGCTTTCTTCCGCTTATTGGCTGAGAAAACAGGTGTCGATTCTTGATTGATTACTTCCATTTCATTGTCCACCCTTCAGCTCTCTTCTTAAAGGAGAACGTGCCAGCCAATGGCGGACACGTTCTTGGTCATATGCTTAACGCTTATTGTATCGATCCAAAGCATCCTGATAGATTTTGAGCACCTTGTCTATGCCCATATCTTGAATGCGCTTCACATACTCGTCGAATTTCTCAATCGGCTCTTTGCCCATCACAAACTTAACAAACATTTCTTCTTTATAGGAGATTATGGCGGTGTTCAGCTTGGCTATTTCTTTGCCCTCTTCAACAGTTGGTGTAATGAAAGTCGGCATGACATGCTTAACCGCGTCGGTTTCTGCCCAAATTTTCATCGCATCGTTTTGCTCTTTGTACGTGTTGAAATTCTTTCTCGAATCGCCTAGGAACGGTCCATTCGGCTTCGTATATTGTGAAACCATTTGCTGCAAATTCAATTTGGGATCCTTCGTTATTTTGTCGGACCAAGTTGGTACGCCGTTCACCAGGCTGTAACTTTCCCCTTCAATACCGAAATTCATCAGCATGGCACCCTTCTCGCTGTAGGCATAATCCAACCACTTCACAGCTAGCTCAGGATCCTTCGCAGCCGCCGTTACGGCTTTACTAGCCAACGGATTATATTTGAAATCCCGCTGTCCAATGAATGCTCGCTCGCCTTTCTTCAAAGTTGGATACGGTGCTGCAATGAGTTGATAGTTCGGTTCTTTCTTCTTCGCTGTATCCATCCAGCGGCCAACTGARCTGAGTAGGGATACAGTTGCACCAGAAGCATTACTAAGCATCTTATTATCGAGCGATTTCGAATCCGTGTTCAGTGCAAAATCTTTATCAATGAGGCCCTCAGCGTACCATTTACGGAATAGCGTTAACACTTCCTTGAACTGCGGGTCAATCGGGCCGTACTTCACTTTGCCTTGATCGTCCATATAATAGCGATTCGCTGTCTTGAAAGCGCCAATGAACGCATCCTGAATATTAAGCTCGCTGCCCGTATTATATTGCGCTGTGAACGGTGCTGTTGCACCTTTCTTTTCTTTAAACGCTTTCAAAACGGTGTACCATTCGTCAATCGTAGTAGGCACTGGCAAATTCAACTCATCCAGCCAGTCTTTCCGAAGCATTGGACCGCGGAATACGAGTCCGTTATCTGGACGAATCATCGGGAATACGAAGTATTTGCCGCTATCCGTCTTCAGCATTTTATCCAACTCTTTGTCCTGCTGTAAGACTTTCTTCAAGTTCGGTGCGAACTTATCAATTAGATCATTCAAAGGAATAATCATTTTATCCGCGATCGCCTTCTCAGGACCGCCTGGATATTCTTTGTTCCAATCATATTCGATGACATCAGTTAAATTGTTGGAAGCGATCAAGAGATTGAATTGCTCTTTCCTCTGACCCTCTGCAGGATGCGTATACTTAACCTTAATACCCGTGTCTTTCTCTAATTGCTTGCCAAATGGTGCATCACTTAAGTTAGGATAAATGGAAGTTAAATTCGAATTTAATTCTTCCCAAGATGTGATCGTTCCGGTTGTTGTGATCGGATACTTAGCGGCTTCAGTCACTGGTACTGATGAAGATGCTTGTGGCGTACTGCTTGCTTCCTCTTTCGAACATGCGGTCAATAAGCTTGTTGTTGCTAAAAGAATAGTGACTGCCGTTCCGATTGTCTTCATCTGCTTCTTCATTGAAATCCCCCTCGTGTATGCTTAGTCCTAATTGCTGATGCAGCTTGCAYTTTCCTGTGCTGTGCACCGATAACGTTATTATGCGAAGAATTGCCTTGCTTGGGTATCATCAAAAACCGAAAACCATCATCAAAATCCGTAATTCCTTATCTTTAAAATCGAAACAGACGTGTAAAAAAAGAAAAAACCACTGAAAAGGTGGCAATTTCCCAAACTATGCTAAACAATGTCTTTGTATTTTCCCGGCGTAATGCCTTCATATTTTTTGAAAATGCGATTAAACGTATTGATGTCGTCATAGCCCACTCGTCTTGCAATCTCCACGATCGAGGAGGATTGTACCAATAAAAGCTTTTTCGCCTCTTCAATCCGTGTCTTGTTGATGAGTTCAAGCAGCGCTTCGCCCGTCTGAGCTTTAAATTGCTTCGATAAGTAGGACGGGGTTAAGTCGAAAACGTCCCCAATCATCGTAATATTTAAATCTGCCGAACTGAAATTCGTTTTCACATAAGCTATGATCTGTTGGCTGAGCTGGTTATGCTCCTGCTTCCGATCATTCTGAATGGACTGGCATACTTGCTTAAGCACATCGCCGATTTGCACGCTCATCTCTTTAATCGTTGTACACGCAGTTAATCGATCAATCGGATTGACTTGATTCATGAACTCCCTTTTATTACTCGCACCCATTTCATCGATGGTTTTGAGCATGGTGGAGATGAGATCGAACATCAGACATTTAGCTAACGGTACCGAAAGTGAGGCATCCGATACATTGATTTCAATGATCTCATCAATCATCGCCTTGGACTGCTCATAATCACCGATTTTTACAAGGTTGATCAATTGCTGTTCCACATGCAGTGGATAGTAATAGCTGGATTCGTGACCCGCTCCGGCATCAGGCAAGTCCTTGTATCGAATAATTTCGCCACTCCCCATAACCATGCGGTATTCAAGCGCTGAAAGTGCTTCCTGATAGGCAACGGGGATGCCAGCCAGTTCTTGATGAATGCGGCTAATCGCAATGGTCAAATGCACATGGAAATGGTCCAGCATGAATGACTTCACTTGCTCCGCGATATCTTCTACCTCATCCACTTCAGGGCTTTGTTTAAAATTAATGATACAGGCTTGCAAATTATCCAGTTCCGTTGAGAACGCTTGGTGCTTGATGCCAACAACTTCCTCCGCGACATTCATGATAATAAACTGGGCGTGCTTGATCTTCTCGGAAGAGCTAAGCTCGGAAGACTCCAATTTGCCATAATGATCGACTTGGAACAGTAAAACAGCATAATGAGAAGTGGCCAATGCCATATTATGGACGGCTAGTGATTCATGGATAGGCACATTACGTTCAAGCGAGCCTTTTAACAAGCCTTGAAGGAAATGCGAACGAATGGTGTCCCGATGCTGCTCCAGACGTTGACCGATCTTTTCTTTCTCCGTAAAGGTATCATTCAGCGCAGCTTGCAGATAGCCGTACTCATTAGAGCCTTCCATGAAGGAAATGCTGGATCTTGTGGATAAACTTCGGATCAGCTTACTGATCGGATCATAATTACGTTTTAGCATCAGAAACGTCATAATCCCTCCAATAAGGAGACTAAGCGCGATACTGATGTAGATCAAGGTTTTTACGTATTTCATTTTTTCATCAAAAAGCTCTGCAGGCATCATAGATACATACTTCCAACCCGCTCTATTGGATGTCGTGTAGGAAACAGCAAACTGTTTATCGCCGCTGTCATCGTAGAAGAAACCATTCTCGCTTGTCATGTTATCGACGGACAGAAAATCAGGATTCCCCTCGAATCCCGATGAAGCAATTAATCGGTTCTGACGATCAAGAACAACGATAGAAGAATGATTGGATGACAGGATGTTCTCCAGCAGCTTCGTATCTTTAATCGTAAACAGGATAATAGCACCTGGCTGCTCAGCGGTGTCGAGAATGATTGATTTGGCATACATAACGGCTTTAACCGCTTGTCCATCCTCTCGAAGCGTAACAGGCGCGTATTCTTGGATATATCTTTTATCAAAAATAGCGTGCCATTCCTCATAGCTCATGTCTTCGCGCGTCCGAACTCTCTCATACAGCTGGTGGCTGTTGATGTGGTCACGTGTCGAAACTACGGTATCACTGTTTTTGTAATACACATAGATTTGATCGATATAATCGTTGGCCACTTTATATTTACGCAAATCATCGACGATCTCAACCACGTCATAATATTGCTCATCTTTTAAGGGTTTCGTTACTGTCATGAAGCCGGCAAGGCGTTTGCTTAGTGCCATTTCTACACTTAATCGTTCGATTCCGGCAAGATTGCTGTCAATCGCTTGCTCGATTTGTTTGAGTACGGACTCATTGGCCCGATTGACTTCCGATTCAATCACATGCCAGGTTGCAGTATAAATAATTCCGCTGATCAATATGGGAACGAGCAGCACAGAAACGTAGGAAATGAGCCAATTGACCATAACGCTTCGAGTGCTAAATCGTAATTGTTTTATTTTCACACCTAGTCCCCCGTGTTCGAATTCAATTGATTTCAATTAATTATACACGAAGTGAAACATATAAACGCTTATATTTAAACAAAGAAACACCGCTTTTCCTTGTTGAAAAGAAAAGAGGTGTCGCTTCATCAAATGAGCAATTGATTAAAATATCCGTTGCTTCCAGCCTAGCAGCTTAGCAAGCGCTTCAACGTAGTAGTAATCGCCATAAATGAGCGATACGTTCACGTTCTGTCCAGCCGGTTTATTTCCAGTACCCTCTAGCAAAATGGCTTGGTGCTCTGGATTATCCCATGTCGCATACTTCTGCGTGAGGGATAGTAGCATCCGCTCTGCCGCATTGCGGTACATCGCACCTTCTATCGGAGGCAGGAATTCCGCTAGTTCGATTAACCCAGAAGCTGCGCACGAAGCAGCGGATGTGTCCCTTGGCTCGTTCGCAAGTGTTGTGTCCGCACGGAAATCCCAGTGTGCCACATAATCTTCTGGCAAACTCGCGAGGAAGTAATTCGCCACGCGCTGAGCTGCTTGCAAGTACTGTATGTCTCCCGTGAAACGGTAAACATTGGCCAAGCCATGAAGTGCCCACGCTGCGCCTCGGCTCCAAGCCGATTGCGGGCCGGCACCTTGACCGCCTAGCGATTCAATGAACTGGCCTGTCCACGGATCAAAGCTCAAGATATGGTTCACGGAGCCGTCCTCACGGATGAACTTCTGGACAACCGTATTCGCATGCGCTATGCCAATGTGCTCGAAGCGCGGATCGCCAGTCTGTTCTGTTGCCCAGAATAGAATGGACAGATTCATCGTGGAATCGACGATGGACCAACCTAGCTTATCTTGGTTCCACGCACGAAGGAAGTTACCTGCGATATTGAACCGCCCTGCCAGGAAAATGGCTGCCTGAAGTCCACGGCGTAACCCATCTGAATCCCCTGTTAGCTTATGTTTAATGACGGCTGTCGGCAAATACTGGAAACCAACATCATGATGGAAATTATTATCCCGGATGCTCGCCTGCTCAAACTTGCCATCCCACTCCCAGGCTGCTTCCTTGTAGTGCTCTTTGCCTGTCATCTCATGCATAATCCATAAAATCCCAGGCCAGAAGCCTGATGTCCACCAATCGATCCGCATATCATCATAGACGCCATCTTCTTTGGCAACATGAGGGGATTTCCCCCCGATTTGTTCAATCATCCGATCAACCTTCACTTGCAGCTCTTTCCACACGTCCGGTAAAATATCTCCAAGCTTCTGTGCGTTATTCCACTTTGCTACATCCATAAGTTCACTCATCTTATACGCCTCCTCTAAGTGGTTTTCACTTCACAACTTCTATGATTGCTGTTACTGTAGACATGCCTTCACATGCAGCGCTGATGACGGATGTGTATTTCCGCTGAGCAGCATGAGCACCTTTGGATAATGAAGCTAATGATGATGCTGGGCCACCTGCGCTCACGAAATCCGTTACCGTGATGCCAGCGGGTAAGCCGCCACATGGATCAACATAAATTCCTGCACGACCACTCGCAAGTTGAACCTGTCTAGAGCCACGAATCGTGCCGAGATTATCGAGCAGCTTCCCATCCCCTGCTAACCCAAATCGAACAAAATTAGCTGCATCTGGACAATGGACACCTCTCGCATCATACGCACGCACTTCGACGTAAACTCGTCCATCCGCTAAAGCTTCCGACGTTAAGCGGATCTCTGTCGGCTCGCCCCATGCCTCGGATTGATAAGTGAATTGCAGCTCATCGCATACTGCTTCACCGTTACAAATGGCTTCCGCACGCAGATGATAGTCACCTGCTGTAAGCTCAGTCTCCCAACGAAGACCCGCGCAAGGGAAATCCTGCGAATCGCGCTGTTTCACTCCCAAGCTCTCTCCGTTTAGAAACAGCTCGACTTGTTCGGCGTTTGAGTACACTTTAATCAGCTTTCGTTCACCCTCCATGCCCCATCGAATCGGCATTGTATGACCATAAATTCGAACCATCGGCTTGTCTGACCAATAGGATTGGAACACATAAAAAGCTTCCTTCGGCGTCAGATCACGTTCGACGATCCCCTTCATGTTCAAATACGGAATCGGTGAATCCGGCCGTACCGGGGTTGCAAAATCCTTGAATGACCACTGTGCCGCACCTGTTAACCAATCCATCTTCTCCTGTGATTTCAAGTACCAATCGATCATGTCACAGAAATACGTTTCCGACCAATCGCCATCACGCGATACTCGCGGCTCGCCGCCCGTCAATAAATAATCCCCGTCACGCTCGTCCGTGACACCATCGGCCTTCTTCATAAACGCAAAGCCCGTAAACGGTTTCTCCACATGCCGAGTTGGTAAATTATCCGCCCCCCACTCCATATGGAAGAAAGAATCCACATTTTCAAACGCTGTCTTGCAGCTTGATTCATAGTCCGTATAGACACCACGGTACCAACCTGCCCAAATGGAAGGCGAATATACGTCGATAATATCTTTGCAAAATTCACATCGACGAATAGCTGTTAATCGGCTCGGATCCAGCTGGTGCGACAGTTCATGCAATTCCTTCATGAAGGTGCGAATTTCCTGCTGATCAAAATGGTCAAAATCGCACTCCCAATCATTCTCGTTGCCTAATCCCCATAAAATGACGGATGGATGATTGTAATGCTGGTTAATCATCGCCGTAAGCATATCGATGCATTGCTGGCGATACGATGGACCACCGAGTCCGCCGCGGCACCACGGAATTTCCTCCCAGACGAGAATGCCCAGCTCGTCGCACAGATCTAGCACGATACGGGACTGCTGATAATGCCCAAGGCGGATAAAATTAGCGCCCATATCCTTAATCAGCTGCATTTCTTCGCGGATCATATCTTCCGTCATCGCTGCTCCGACTGCCGCGTGATCCTCATGCCGATGCGTACCGCGCAGCAAGAGGCGCTCGCCGTTCAGCTTGAACGGCCCCTGTTTGAGAAATTCAAACGTACGGAAGCCGAATCGTTCTTGGTTTGTTGTTTCGCCGTCTGCACAGACTAGGGAAACGGAGCAGTCGAATAAATAGGGGTCTGAGACCGACCACAGGTGTGGATTCGCCACCTCGAAAGCAGCGATCTCTTTCTCATCCTGCCAAGCGGGTAAGGAAATCTCCTTTTGCCCGACAATCGTTCCATCTTGCTGCTTCAGCACAATCGTAAGCTTGATATTCTCCGCAAGCTGATCGGGATTGTACAATTTGGCACGTACCTTTACTTTCCCGCTTCCTGCTGTCTTTGCAGAGAGATCTTCCACTTGTGTTTCCACATGCACCTGAGCCAAGGAGATCTGCGGCACATAAACGAGATTTAAATAGCGGTAAACACCGCCATACAGATTGAAATCACTCGCATCCGAAGGAATCGTCTCGAGCTCCCGGCTGTTATCGCAGGCAATCGCCACAGGCACACGCCCCGCATATCGCTCGATTTCCTTCGCCCGCTTCATTGCTTCCGATATATCAACCGTGAATTCATCGTATCCACCTAAGTGGGAATCCACCTTTTCAGTATAGACATACACGTCCGTTCGTTGCCCAGCACCTTCAAAATGTAGCAGTGTTCTACCCTTCGGATAAGGATTATTTACATCCAGCTTGTTCCGATACCAGCCTTGTCCTTGATAATATTTGCTATCTGGATCCATGACATCGTACCCGTTGTACGTGTGTGGAAGCGTAACCGATTCCCATGGCACATTATAATGATTTTGAAGCTTATCTGAACGCCACACTTCCCAAACCCCGCCTAAAGATCCGCGATAGTGCTCCCATTGCTCATTTAACCGTTGTTTCAACATGTGAAGTGTCTCCTCCTAGTTGCGCATTCACTTGTCTACATCGTATCAAAAAATAGTGCGAAAAAGTTTAGCCCTCTTATGATAAAATGTTGTTAGATTACGATAAGGAGAACACCTATGAAGCTGATGAATTACTTGAACATAAACGTGCATCCGGTGCAATTATCGTTTTTCAAAGATCGAACACACACCTTCGAAGAAGTGTTTCATGCACATCAAGGCATGGAACTGCTCGTCGTCCATGAAGGCACAGGGTATGTCGTAATAGAACAACAAATTGTCGAGCTGAAGCCAGGCTCCATTTTCTGCTTCCGACCCTTTCAATTGCATCGTATTCGCATTCATAACCTGCCCGAAGACAGCTACGTCCGCTCCCTATTCGTTCTGGAGCCAGCCGTACTCGAAGCTGCGCTTACAGCCTTCCCCTCGCTTCGCGAGTTCCTAAGAAAGCTATGGAAGGATCCGCTCATGCCGCAGGCGTTTCGAAGCGAAAGTCTTCCGGAGCTTGAAGTCTTTTTGAAAAGTTACGTGCCTAGGCTTAATGCAGCAAAGGAACGAGGTCCGGAACGGTTGCTGGAGGAGCAGTTGCTTTTCCTCACCGCTTTCTTGCACCAGCTCCGCTCGGATTCGGAGAAAGCTGCTATATCGCAATCAGATGCCGTTCCCATGCTTTCTCCCAAAAGCTCATCTACAGCGGAGCGAATGCTAGCTTGGATTGAAGCGCATTACATGGAACCGTTCAAGCTGGATGAGCTTGCCGGGGCGGTACACCTTACGCCTAATCATGTATCTGCCACTTTTCATCAATCCATTGGCAGTACAATTACTGAGTACTTAACCGCACGCCGGATCCGTCAAGCCTGCTGGCTTCTGCGTACAACAGAAATGTCTGTGCAAGAAATTGGAGAAGCCGTTGGATTGGATAACTTTTCGTACTTTTGTCAATTATTTAAGAAGCATGTGGGATTCACACCCTATAAATTCAAAGGGATGAGTGCCTATACCATTTTCATAGAATGATCTTCACCCACACGTAGAATCTTTCATTATATCCATACTTTACCATGATGTCCGCCACCGGGCATGTGATAATGACAACAAGAGATTCTAAGCCTTGGAGGTCATATCATGCACAATTGTGTTATTCGAAAATTGCAACAACCAGACGATTTTACGGCAGTAGCACCGCTACTCAATTTGATATGGTCAGAACCGACAACAGCTGCACATCTTAATGAAGACGAGGACAAAATCCCTCCTGGAAAGCTGCATTACAATGAAGAAGGAAAGTTAATGGGATGGGATCGTCCCAAATGGGTAGCAGAAGACGAGCACGGACAAATTGTCGCCTACGCAATCGCATGGCGTGCTCCGTGGACGGAGCCTGGCGCACTGATCTATACCCTCGTTGTTGACCCGAAAATTCGTGGTAACGGTGTTGGGAATGCCCTGTATGATGTGCTTCATCAATGGGCTCGCGAGGTCAAAGCATCGCGACTCATTAGCATGATGAAAGAGACAGACGAGCGGTCGTTAGCTTTTGCAAATCGACGTAACCACGTGAAAGAACGCCACGCATTCGAATCCGTTCTGGACTTGGCATCGTTTGATGTCGGTACGCTAGGGGACGCCATTCAGGAAGCCGAACAAACAGGAATTCAGTTCATTACGCTGGCGGATGAGTCAGGAGAAGCAAGCGAGAGAAAGCTGCATGAGCTATATAAGGTTACGCATCTGGATATTCCAGGAAACACAGAGGACTTTCCTTGGTTCGAAGAATGGAAGAAGTGGAGCATCGAGCAAAACGGGGTGCGCCCTGAATGGATCCATATCGCGAAGGATGGCGACCGTTACATTGGCGTTGTTACGCTTCAGCAGAACGAGCAAACTAAGGCGATGTATCACGAATACACGGGTGTGTTGCCGGAATATCGAGGTCGCCGAATTGCACTCGCCTTAAAAATGCTCGGCGTACAAACTGCTCGCGCCAATGGTGCACCATATTTGAAAACACACAATGATTCCATGAATGCTCCTATGCTCCGCATTAACCGCGATCTGATTGGTTTCCGCGCGGAGCCGGGAAGTTATAAGATGGTATGCGAGCTCCGATGAGCGAAGAAATTTCGTGATATACGAGCTACCGCCTTGGTCCCAAGAAGATGCAGCAGCGGTATTAATAACATTACGCGATAACGCTATTCGGCACTAATGGACCCCCAACTGAAAATTAGCGTTACACGATAACGCTATTAACTCCAAAAGTTGGTATTCCCGCAGGTTTTAACAAATTAGCGTTACGTCATCACTTTATTTCCCGCAAGAACAGTAAAAACCTCAAGATAAGGTGATGCCATCACGTTATCTTGAGCCGCCACAGTGTGCTTCCGGAATATCTGGGTCGCTGGATTGCACTTGCCCTAAAATGCGAGCTCCGATGAGCAACAAATTTCGTGACAAAATGTTTATTTTCTTTTATAGTAGGATTTACATATAGTTGCGTGTGAAGCACACCGCTCCCTCCCTGCTCGGGGAAGGCGCGGTGTTTTTTGTTCTCAACTAAAAGGGGGAATGTTCATGGACATATACGAGCTATGGTTGGAAAAACAAAGGAAAAATCTTACTGGTGAAGCTCTCCGTCGATTCAATGAAGGTCATGCTCACAACGAGAAGCTGTTTGTACATGATCTCTGGTTGCCTGCCGTCGGTAACTTAGACTTTTTGCACGCGGAGTACGAGGTCACCAATTATCGGGACGGTGTCTTCTATTTGGACTTCGCTTATACTAGACCACCCTATTTGATTAATTGGGAAGTTGATGATTTCAGCTCGCATGCCAAACATGTGACCCGTCGAAGCTTTGAGTATGAGCGCGAAAGACAAAACCAATTGATGCTGGACGGCTGGCAAATTTATCGCTTCCCTCTTGACGCTATTAAAGAGAAGCCGCGACGATGTCAGCAACTCATCCTGCAAGTGTTAGGAAAACTATACGGTGGTGGCGTGACTGCTGATCTCAAACTGTCATTAAAACAGCGGGAAATTCTCCGTTTCGCCACACAGACACAGAGACCTTTCATGCCTGAAGAGGTATGTGAGCTACTTGACATTAAGGGGCAGCATGCGCGGAAATTGCTACACGAATTAGTCCAATCCGAGCTGCTGTTTCCTGCATCAGGCTCCAATCGCATTCGTACCTACCGTCTAGGACCCAAGGCCATTCAGCGGTTTTAGATAGAGTTACAGGATAACGCTATTCTTCAACAATGGAGCCCCCAATTGCAAATTAGAGTTACGCGATACCGCTAATAACGCCAAAAGCTGATATTTCCTCAGGTCATATATTAATAGCGTTACGTCATCACTCTATTTCTAGCAAGAATTGCAAAAAGCCCGAGATAAGGTGATGCCATCACCTTATCTCGAGCCTCGAGCCGCACTACGTTCTCTCCACCCTATACGCTATCCGTTTCTCATTTCCCACCTGTATACCCTATACGCGTCATTCAGGCTCCAAACGATCTGGCAATTGTGACACATAGCTATCCGATAACTGCAGCAGCTTCAACGCATGATTAAATTCATCTTCTGTCGCTGATTGATGTTCATTGGCATTACCAGCAAGCGTAAAATAGTTGCCATCCTCGAATCCTTTACCCGACATGAAGAGTTCCTCACTATTTACAAACGAGCCTGTAGGCAGATAATATCGTTGCGGCAATAGATTATAGGCTGTTTGGTTAAGTAAATCTTGACCAAAGTGAAGATAGTCGGTCAGCGATACACCTAATAAGTTTGCTACCGTGGGTAAAATATCGACTTGACCGCCGAGCTGCATCTGAACTTGTGAGGTAGTCACACCTTCGGAAGCGATAATAAGAGGAATATTAATGAGTTCTTTTTCGCCGTATTCGTGACCCAAGATCTCCGTCATTAATGCTTTGTCATCAGCTTTCAAAGAGAATAAAGGAAGGCCGCGGTGATCGCCATAGAGAACAACTACGCTGTTCTGCCATATCCCTCTCTTTTTCAAATCGTCGATAAACAATCCAAGTGCATAGTCTGCATAATTTTCAGCGCGAATGTAGTCCCCTACAAAGGTGCCTTCATATCGCTCAGGCAGGGTCATCTTATATTTTTCTTCAGGTATCGAAAAAGGGTTATGAGAGCTCATCGATATAACGTGTGCGTAAAAAGGTGTTGAACTGTTTTGATACGTCGCTAATTCTTCCGCTGTTTTCCTGTACAACACTTCATCGGATGAGCCGTAAAAGAAGGCATCCTCGTCTTTGAAAAATTGTTTATCATAATATTTATCATAGCCAATGGCTTTATATAAATCGTCCCGATTCCAAAAGCCAACTTCATTCGTATGGAAATTCATCGTCGTATAACCTTGGTTCTTGAGAAGCTTGGGAAGGCTCGGTAAATCCTTCTTCCCATAGACTTGTGTAGCCGCGCCATCAGGCGGTACATAGTAGGACGTGTTCACGATAAACTCGGCATCTGATGTATTCCCTTGACCAATTTGTTGATAAAATTTCGGGAAATAATAGTTGGATTTGGCCAACTGATTCAAGTTCGGTGTAATTTCTGTCCCATCAATGTTCAAGCCGATTAGAAAGTTCTGAAATGATTCCATTTGAATGATAATCAAATTTTTGCCCTTCGCCGCACCCTGCAAAGCTGGTTCTACGAGCGTAACCTTGTTCTTCAATGCGTCAATCGCTGACTGAGTGATTTGATCAGGGCTGATCATTTCTTCTTTCTTTTGAGAAAGCAGGTTATAAATTTCATAATTTAATATGCCCATTTTACTTGCTTTTACATTTTCATTAAAAGAACTGCGATTAGGAATCACACTAAGTGCACAAAGTAATAAGGAGAAGCAAGCAACACTAGCAACTATCTTCATACTAAGCGGCTTCCATTCTCGCGACTTAGGTTTAAAAAACGCAAAGAAACCAACAATAACAATATCCAAATAGAAAAGAAAATATTGGGGCTCAATCACAGAGAAAATACTCTTTTTGACTGCACCGACCTGTTTGGCTTGCGTTAATACATGATACGTAGCGATAACACCGAAATGCTTATAATAAATCACAAGTGAAAAAACAAAATTGTAATAATCAGATCAACAGCCAGATACCAGGCGAGTTTATGTTTTTTTACAATATACTCAATAACGCAATAAGTGATCAAGATCGCTGGTATTTCAGTTAAAAGTATTCTAGCAGACGGACCTGTTTCAAATAGAATCATCCATGCGACATAAATTTTAATGACAATAAATAAAGGAAATAGAAATAATCGATGCCTGAGCCGTTCCAACATACAGAGAGCTCCTTTCATTTAACACATTTTTACAAAATAGACTGGAAGGAATGCCGAATCACATCTCCCCTGCTAATAATTCCTACTAGTACGCCTCGTTTCAGAACAGGTAGCTTTTTAATTCGTTTTTTACCCAATATAGCCGCGATTTGCTCAATATTCTCTTCCACGTCTACAGCAATTACCTTCTTTTGAGCTATTTTCATTACATTCAACGGAAGCAAGTTGCGAACTCTATCTTGGAACTCATCATTGTCACCCTTGATAATAGCCGTATAAAGATAAGACCCGAATATATAATCATCATGCTTGCCGATATATCGCATAATATCCCCGTCACTAATGTAGGCGACGACTTCATTCCGATCGTTAACGACGGGAAGTCCGCTAATACGATGTATAAGAAACTTTTCAATGACTGCCCGGACAGTATCATTTTCTTTTACTTTATACACCTGACGAACCATTATGTCCATTGCCTTCATACTGTGTCCTCTCCCGTCTACTATTGCCTGCTGCTCAAACAAAAAGGTTGATGACACTATATACTTGCATTATACAACTATGCGAGGTGAAGTCAATCCTTATGCAAAAGCTATTCCCTACTCTGGAAGATATTCAAATAATCCGCTGTGTGTTACGATACAAGCATAAATAAATGATAACGCCTAAAGATGAGGTACATGAATGACAAAAAATCCTATTGAAACCATTGAGGTCGAATTAGCGATATGTATACGCCGTTATATCGCAGCCATTACCAATAAAAAAGTTGGCAATTTGGATCGCGCGGCATATCTTCTCCTTCACCAAATTTCGTCACGCGGATCCGCTGGCGTGAAAGCATTGGCTGAGGAATTTCATCTCGATATGTCGACAATCAGCCGGCAGACAACCGCTTTAGAACAAAAAGGCTATCTCTATCGGATACCGGATCCCCAAGATGGCCGCGCCTATGCCATGCAGATCACGGAAAGCGGAACGGCGGAATTGGCTTTGAACAAACAAGCTCGCTTGGAGTATCTATCAAGACATCTTCAAGATTGGACTCTGGAAGATCAGATAAGGTTCGGTGAACTTCTGAATAAGTTTAACAGTGAGTTTTTATAGAAACACGCTGAACAGGTATGCAAAAGAAAACTTCCAGTCGATAGACTGGAAGTTTTTCTACATTTCATTATCTAGTTACCAATCTAGCCTACTTCTTTTTCCTAAGCACTAATCGAATCGTCCGTTTCTCTCCCGTCAGATTGAAGCGAAGGAACACCAATTGGTCTTTAATCATCTTGGCTTCCACATCGTCAGAGCAGCTCTCGACCGCATAACCGCTCAGTTCATCGTCCCAGAACACAAGCCCGAACGGCATCGGCTTCCAGTTCCCGATTTCGTAGACAACCTCAATGTGATTGCTCGTTTTCTCGTAGGTCGTTACGAATAACGGGGGAATCTTTTCTTCGAATTCGTCTTGCATATTCCACTGGCYTACGTAATTGCGGGCAAGACGCGGTTTGCATTCCCCTTTGAYGAATACCAGCTGACACTGACTGTCATAATAGAGGAACGTATCCGGCCATGGTCCAGCGGCCACACCGCCTAGCGTCATGGTGTAGTCGTTGACTTCCGGGCGAATCGGCTTATCCYTGGTTAACATATAGGACGGTGCTGTGATTTGATTCTGTTCATGGTAGCTCGCCAGCGCCTTCGGCAAGGTAGTGAGCGTTACACCGCAATGTGCAACGTAGGCAAAGAATCGGTCCAGCATCCCTTCGCATGCCTCAACGTGTGAAGCTGGAAAAACTTGAAAGCGATCACTGAACTCCATTTCATGTGCCTCTTGCTGTTGAAGGAAAAACACCTGCTCATTATGGTCGGTATTATCCAAATATTCATCAAACAGCATTTGCCAATACGTAATTTCGTCACCTGTACACAGCCCAGCGCGCAGCACATCATTAGGGTCGGTTGAGTAGATAACAGGACTGCCTGTATGGTAAGACAGATGCAAGTCCCTTGCCGTCCATTCGCAAGCTACGACTTTGCCTTTGCCAGCATGTGGAACCTTGTATCGGTGACTATCCACATACCAGGATCCCCAAGGGATCCCTTTATGCGTGATACCGTCCCACCACACTTGMTCCCAGCAATAGCCCCACATGCCCTGGAAGTCAAGCTCCTCAAGCACCTCAATCACTTCGTTATAAATCTTGCCCCTTGCTGCGATCTTGGTTGTCGCCCAAGGAAAAGTCTCCTGAACGAGTTGCCAATCGCTCTGCAGCCTTGTCTTAAATGCTTCCTTCGACATACCGGAATCTTCCATAAAGAAAGGGCATTGAAGAATAATATCGTCACCATATGCCTCATGCCACTGCCGAATTTGCTCACCCAATACGGGAATGGAGCCTCGGTTGACGATCCATGTCACAGGGATACCATGCGCATGGGCTAATCTTGCTGTCCGCTCCACACCCTCGACGGCTGTTCCATGTCCCCATGACGTATCATAGTGGGAAGCATAGCTGACTAAGGTGTAAATGAGGTTCTGGGGTTTCAACGGAAATCACCTCTAGCTCTTCCTATTTTTTGTTCTCTTTCCACCAAGCATCAATTTGCGTTTGCAGTTCTGTCTTCACTTTCTCAAGACCAGCTGCTTTCAGCTTCACATTACGCTCATCAATCAATTTCGAGGGGTTCGGAACCGCACCTGTACTAATAACTTTATATTCGTTGACAATCGTCGTCAGCTGAGCAACTTCGTTCTTCACATTCGTATCATCGAAAACAAAGCCGATTAACGGGAAGCGCTTCGCATCATTGTTGAATTTCTTCCAGCTCTCATAGAGATCATCCGGTTGGCCTGGTTTCATGTAGTTAAGGAATTGGTTACCTAGTACCCAGAACACTTGGCTGTCATAGCCAGAATCTTTAATGGGTTCGATACGGTTAGGACCCACTTTTTTGTAATGCTTACCTTCGATACCATTCACAAGGAGGTTGATCACGAAAGGGTCTGTATGAAGAATGTTAAGCACCATCATCGCTCTCTCTGGATTCTTCGACGTTCTAGAAATAGACAACATCGAACCCGTCGCCAAATCTGTCGTTACGATAGGTTCTTCAATTACGTGTGACACCCAGTCAAAATTATCGGTAAGCTTCAATTCAATATCGGAGCCTGGTTTCCATACCGTCGTTTGTTGCCAGAGTTTGCCCTGCTTGCGAATATCTGTAATATTCGTTGTTGTCGTAGCCGCATCTGCGTTGATGTAACCTTTTTCATAATATCTGCGGAATGTTTCGGCATCGCCTTTATTCAAATCAACGATATCTTGATCCAACACGGTTTTGACTTTCATATCCGTTGACTTGTAATCCAGGAAGAACATTGGAAGCTTCGCTGGTACCGGTCCGATTGGACGATAATTGGATTTAGATTCATACATCATGAAGCTCGCAGGACCGCCAGCCACAAAGTAGTTGAGCATATCCGGCTCGCCTTTTTTAATCTTTTCAAAATACGGCTCTAAGTCTTCCACTTTGTTGATCTTGTCGATCGGAATTTGGTACTTATCTACGATATCCTTGCGGAACGTGAAGGCTTTACCTTGTGTGATTTCTTTATCCGTAGGTATAGCATAAAGCTTCCCTTTGTAGCGTGGTGCTTCTAGGTAAAGAGGGTGAAGCATTTTCTTCGTTTCTGGGGCAAATTTATCCAAAAGCGTATCTAGCTCCAAGAATGCTCCCTTCGTCACATTTGCTGAGAAATCCAACCAGGAAGCGGTGAAGACGAGATCCATTTTCTCACCGGTATTCATCATCAACTCAGTCTTCTTTTTGTAATCACTTGAAGCTATTGGCTGCAAGCTGACTGTCGTATTGATTTTAGCTTTCAAATATTCATTCAGCTTCTCTTGAACGAGGGCATCATCCTTCTGCGGCTTCGCTTGATAGACGAGGGATACATCATACGGCTCCAATGTTGCTGCTTTCGGACTAGCTGGAGCTGCTGAACTGGCGGCAGTCGTCGCCGGGCTTGCGGTACTTGCTGTGTTGCCGCTTGAACATGCGGGTAATACTGCGGTTAATCCTAGCGCCAGCGCCATAGGGGCAAGCATGACTGATTTTCTACGTTTCATTGTGGACCCTCCTGTAATAAATGGTATAGGAAACGGCTCACGAAAGCGAGCAGCAATTCGCAGCCGGTGTTACTGTGATCAGCCTTTGACGGCACCGACAGTTAAGCCTTTGACGAAATATTTTTGAAAGAATGGGTAGACAATCAGTATGGGTCCCATAGCAATAAATGCTAAGGCCATTTGCAGGGACTCATTGGGCAAATTCTTAAGCAACTCTGGATTCTGAGCGGCTATCGTCAGATTCTCGCGGAGATACTGAACATCTTTCAGCACGCGCAACATGAGGAACTGTATGGGATACATATGCTCCTTATTGATGAAGAGCAACGCATTAAACCAATCGTTCCAATACAGAATGGTTGAGAATAACGCCATCGTAGCTAGCACCGGCAATGATAAAGGAAGAACAATTCGTAAGAAGATACGCAGTTCACCCGCTCCATCTATTCTGGCAGAGTCGATCAAAGCTGGATGGATTGTAGTCTGAAAGAATGTACGCATAATAATCACATTGAACGGAACGATTAAGAGCGGTAGGATCAAGGCCATATAAGAGTCTTTCAGATGAAGCGTCTGGGTGTAAATCATATAACGACTCACGATTCCGCCGTTAAATAACATCGTGAAGAATAGAAAGAAAGTGAACATGTTACGATAAGGATAATCCTTGCGAGATAAGGGATACGCGTATAAAGCCATAAGTAAGACACTTAATAGGGTGCCTACAACGGTAATCCCAATAGAAACTTTGTAAGCATTTGCCATCGTCGTAAAATCTTTGAATACAGTCTTATAAGCGATCAACGACCATTTCGAAGGGAAAAAGCTGTATCCTTCATTGATCAAAGAATCACTATGTGTGACGGATACAGTGATGACGAGAATGACAGGTAGTACGCAGGCTAGCGATAATAAGATGAAAATGACATTAAGTATCGTCTCAGCCGGTGGGGAAATGCGATTTTCCCTTCGATACGATTTGGAGACCATCAGGTTCACTTCCTATCCAATCAATTAGAATAAAGCTTGATCCGAATTTATTCGGCGGACCGCTCCATTCGTCAGAAATACCATAATGAAGCCTAGAACCGACTGTACCATAGCTGCTGCCGAGGACATGCCGATATCATTCAGTTGCGTCAAAACACGGTACACATACGTATCTACTGTATCGGTGGCTGGATATAAGACACCAGAATCCAACGGTACTTGGTAAAAGAGTCCAAAGTCTGAATTAAACACATGTCCCATATTCAGAATTGTAATGATAATGATAATTGGCATAATAGAAGGTAGGGTGATATGCATTATCTGCTTCCACTTCGAGGCCCCGTCAATAACTGCTGCTTCATAATACTCGGGATCAATACCGGCGATAGCTGCGATGTAGATCACGGCACCTATACCGACACCTTTCCAAGCACTGACCACGGTGAGTATGAATGGCCAATATTCCTTCACCATGTACCAAGACACCGGTTCTTTACCAAACCATTTCAGAACCGTGGTATTCATGAAGCCCTGTGTCGGGTGCAAGAAGGCGTATACGAGATAACTAATAACGATCATGGATAAAAAATGGGGCATAATCAGGAAACTTTGATAGCTCTTGACCGCTATTCGGCTCCGGAGCTCATTGAGTGCCAATGCAATAGCCACGGCTAAGATCAAATTCACAATCATAAACGTCATGCTGTAGCCTACTGTATTTCGTACAATTCGCCACAAAGATCCATTATTGAATAGAAATGTGAAGTTATCGAAGCCAATCCAAGGACTCCCCCAAATGCCATCGACATAATTGATTTTCTTGAAGGCAATGAATAGCCCAAACATTGGTAAATAATTATTAAGCAATAGCACGAGGGCTGCTGGCAGGATCATCAATGTCAATGTTCGGAATTGCCAGAAGTTCCGCAAAAACTTAACACCCTTTGCTTGATATCGCGTCTGCCCTGCCTGTCGTGGAGGTGCGGCTGTCTCTCTCACTGCGTCCACTCCTTTCTCTGTTAAATTAAGTATAGAATACGGGATCCCCTATTTCGATGATGTATCCGTATAAGAACGTGATGAATCCTCCACAAGTACATCCAAGCAGAAATCAATATTGCCGCATGTAAAAGAGGCTGCTTTAAGCTCGTTTTCCGAGCCTATTGCGCAGGGCGATTCACTTTAAGCTCGTTTTCCGAGCCTATTGCTCGGGGCGATTCGCTTTAGGCGCTCGAGATACTCGAATTTTTCGAGTATCTCCTCTCCTCTCTTCTCGCTCACTCGCTCTCGAGTTAATCGGATTTTCGAGTAGTATGTCAGTTCAAGTAGCTGAGCCTCTCTGACGCTGGATATTCCAGCGTCAGTAGTATGTCAGTTCGAGCGGCAGAACCTCTCTGAAGCTGGATATTCCAGCTTCAGTATGTCAGTTCGAGCGGCAGAACCTCTCTGAAGCTGGATATTCCAGCTTCAGTATGTCAGTTCGAGTAGCTGAGCCTCTCTGACGCTGGATATTCCAGCTTCAGTATGTCAGTTCGAGTAGCTGAGCCTCGCTGACGCTGGATATTCCAGCTTCAGTATGTCAGTTCGAGTAGCTGAGCCTCGCTGACGCTGGATATTCCAGCTTCAGCTTCTCTCTTTTCGATCGAGCGCTCTCGAGTTACACAATTTTTTTTGAGTAACTCCTCGCTCCAATCGTCTCTCCTCCTCACCAATCGCCGCCACCCAACCCAGAACGCACAAAAAATCCGGCCATAGGCCGGATCCAGATCGTGTAACCCTATTCACTTGGCTGTATCGGTATTATTATGGTCGCAATGAGCCCCCCGCCCTCCCGCAGGCGATAGCTTAATCCATAGGCATCCCCATAATGCAACTGGATGCGTTGGTGGACATTGCGGATGCCATACCCTTTATCATCCATTTCTCCACTGACAATCATGCGGAGCTTTTCGATATTCACGGGAATGAATCCATTGTCTTCAACAAGAATATGCATCTCTTCGCCAACGCGTTTCAAACGAACCCACAGATGGCCTTCCCCATCCATACTCTGAATCCCATGGAAGATCGCATTCTCAACCAGCGGTTGGATGATGACCTTTGGCATTTTGAATGTATCCAAGTCTTCATCAATGTCCCAGAATACTTCGAAGTTTCCTGGATACCGTTTCATTTGAAGCCTGATATACGCATGCACATGCTCGAGCTCTTCGCTGACCGGAATCATACTCTTCCCTTTACTGAGTCCAATGCGCAGCAGCTTCGACAAGTCCTTGACCATGCCCCCAACATCATGATTACCGCTTTCGAGGGCATACCAATAGATCGAATCTAGTGTATTGTAAAGCAGATGCGGTGTAATCTGAGAATGGAGCGTATTCAGCTCCTGTTCTTTCTGTTTAATTTTCATCCCATAATTTTCTTCAATCGATTCATTCAACCTGCCAGTCATTCGGATAAACGCCGTATATAAGACACCGAACTCGTCAGAGGGAGAGCGTGATGCCGATCCTCCAAAGTCAAATGGTCTTCCCAACTCATACACACGCGTGAATGTAACTAAGCGAGCCAACGGTTTAATGATATTCCGCAGCAAGTACAACACGAAAAGCAGAACTAGAATTAAATAGATGGCAAGCATCACCATAATCAGCTGCTGAAAGCTCGTTTGTTTCCCCATAATGGAATTGAGCGGAATCTTGTAGATCAGTCTCGTATTGAAATTAAACTCATAGGAAATCGCGTAAAGATCCTTTTGATTATTCTTTTCCGCATAATAATAACCCGAGGTTTGGTTGCGCAGCCCCTCTGGCAATTCCGACAATTCCATCTCCGCTGTACCAGCCTTCATCAGCAATTCGTCCCGACTATCGAATAAAAAAACACCAGCATGATCGGGCAGTTGTACTGAAACGAGATTCTTGGTCAGTAAAACCTCCAGCTTAGAAACGGCAAGAAAGCCAAGTGATTCATCATATTTTTCTGGATTCAAAATACTTCTCGTAAATGTTACAGTTGACTGTCCTGAACTCAACTCGGCTAGTCGAAGACTTCCAGCCCCTTTTTCCTCTTGCGTCTGCAAGGCCCATTCCGGGTAAGCGCTGCCGCTATTTAAATAGATAAGACCCTGTTTTTTATAAAGGGCATTAACAGGAATCTGTTCATATCCTTTATTAGACATATAAATCGCATACTCAGTACCATCTGAGGACCAGCGCTCCAGAATGGTATCTGCTTCACCCAGTGCGCTTATCGTCTCAATATGGGTCCAAAAAGCGAATTGCTTCGGGTTGCTGAAGAAATGATTGTCCAGAAATGTTACCGTCTTATCTCTGACCGCAGACAACGTGTTCTCCATCGTGGCATGGTTCTGCTTCACCAGCTGAAGCATCGTCTTCCCAACCTCATCCTTGATGGTAGCGGAAGTTCGCGAGAAAGAGATCCATCCGACAATCAGAAACGGCCCAATGATAAACAAGCAAAATGCAACAATCACCTTATATTGGAGCCTCAGTTTAATTCCCCCTGATCTCTTTGCGATAATCAGCCGGAGAGATGCCTATGAACCGTTTGAACATTCGGCTAAAATGCTCCGGTGACTGATACCCCACTTGATACGATATTTCATACCGCTTCAAATCCGTTACTGCGAGCAATCGCTTCGCTTCTTCGATCCGCACCTCAGAGACGAAATCCCATACGTTTTTGTTCGTTTCCCTTTTAAATAAATAGCTCACATAGGCTGCACTAAAATGTACTTCTCCAGCGATATCTTGAATCTTCAGTTCGTGATTACCATAATGATTGAAAATATAAGCCGAGATACGGGAAACCACCGTTTGGTCCCTCTCACTAATGCACGCCCRGATGACATCAGAGAGTCCGTGTACATATTCCTGTAAAAAAGCTACTTTCCGGTTAATTTCCATGCCTCTGAAATACACATCTGGATCATATTGGCGGAATGAACTGCTCCATTCATGACCATTCTCAAAGAGCAAACCATACAATCGGTAGACCAATAGTCCAAAGCAGCTATGGAATAACCCTTCTGAATGGTACAAGTTGGACAGTATTTTGACAGCGGACTGTAGATCCTGTGATAATCGGGCCTCATCCACTGTCTTCATATGCAGCACCAGTTCTTCCACTTTGGCTGCCCACTCCATCATCCTCATATTGCCCAAGGCTGACATATCTTCATAATAAAGCACGTTATTATCGGGGTGCAGCTTCCGCCACTCAATGGCCGCATTCGCCTCTTCCATCAGCTTCGGAAGCATCGACAAGTCCAGGCTCAGCGTACTCATTCCGACCGTTACATCAACATTCAAATACTGCTTCAAATTAATAATGATCGTTTGACCGATCAGATTCAGTTGAGCATTCATCGGCAGCCTCTTATCCACGGTATCAAAGGCTTCCAATTGAATCACACAGACAAGCTGATTGCCAAACCCGTAAAAGGCTACCCCGCACCAATCGGACAAGCTTTCTTCCAATATATTCACCGATGCATATTTCAAAAGCTTTCGGTCCATTAGTGTAATGTCTTGATTACTAAAACCGCCCTTGCTCAAATTCAAATGTACGGCAGCGATGCCATACCAATGACCTTGCTCCTTAAGTGAGCTGCCAATTTCACGCAGAAGATCTTCATAATCTTTTTCCTGTAAATCTGTTTCCGTTACCAATTCAATGAGTGCTTCGTGCCTCTTCTTCAGCAAATGGCCATCTATACTAGCATTTGTATCTGGACGTTGCAGCGTCAATCTTCCCATTTCCTTCTTCTCTTGAAGGGACTTACCGACAACCCGCATCAGTTCATCCAGCTCGACAGGCTTGATTAAATAATCCTTAGCCCCTAACCTAAGCGCTCTCTTAGCAAAATCAAACTTCTCATGGGCAGAGATGACAATTACGGGAAGATGCGGCTGCTCCAGAAGGATCGCTTCCATTAATTCGATGCCATTCATCATCCCCATCTGAATATCTGTTAACACGAGATCATATGTGTCCATGCGTAAGCAATCCAACGCCTCAAAACCGTTCAGCGCTGTTTCCACATGACCAATCCCCAGCTCTGATTTCATTAAGTAGCTCTTTATCCCCGCGCTAACTGTCGGCTCATCATCCACGACCAGAATCTTATACATCGACACTTCCTCCTGTCAGACAACCTGCTGCCAATTATTCTCTATAATAACATGTTAGCTACTGATTTTTGCACTGTCTATGATCATTTCGGGGGAGGTTGTGATGTATGTGATACATGTAGGCGCATGGACGTATGGAAAAAGCGAGACATGGGATTTCTCCATGCCTCGCTTCACAATTCGATTAATTAATCGTCCACTGTTGATTATTGCCGCCATTCCAAGTCCATTGGACATTCTGACCGCCATCCGACGTGGAGCTGCCACTGATATCCATAAATTTACGGCTATTGCGATTCTCGATGGCATAATAGCCATTCCCAAGATCAACTAACAGCCATTCTTGGTTCTTACCGCCATTGCTCGCATATTGAATGTTCGTTGCTCCATCCGCTGTGGATTGGCCGTTGATGTCCATATATTTACCGCTTTGTTTATTCACGATACTGTAGTAGCCATTCGCTTTTTTCACGAATTGCCATCTCTGGAAGAGCGCTGTCGTATCCGTGAACTGCTGGATTGGCGCTGCACTAAGATTTTTGTCCGTTCCGCTGACAGCAAGTGACTTATTACTATTCCGGTTGAGAATCTTATAATTCGTCGTTGAGTTAATACTGTAGTTAGATCCTGAAATTGTTCCTGTTGCGGTATCAATCGTTAATTTATCATAATACGTTAAACTCATGGATGTGTTTGACGGGAAGGCAATCGGCAGGAAAACATACCGCGAATCATTCACGATGCCGCCCCACGCACCTGCCCATCTATCCCCTATATAGAGATACGATGTTGTAGAAGTGCCTTGAACAGGGAGAATGTAAGCTGGCTGTGAATCAAACGAAGTGCCGTCTCCAACATTGCTAAGTGCGCTCCATGTCCCTGCGATGCTAGTTGCTGTCCCATATTTCATTTGATTCGGCGCCCAGCCGGTTGCTCCGGAGGTCACGAGGAAGTAGACACCATTCCTTTTAAACATAGCCGCCGCTTCACGTTGTGCACCAACCCAAACCTTCTGAACTAAGGATGCAATAGATCTATAATCAGACGAAAGCTTGTAGATATGCGTATCTAAGTTTTCTCTGGCAGAAGAAATGAAATACGCGGAGCCATCGTCATCCACAAACAAGGTGTCATCCCGAGACATGTATTGACCTTGAGGTTGAAAGCTTCCCTGCCATGTGTAATTGCCATCTACTGTGGAAGAGTAGGCAACGGCAGCTCTCGCTTCGCTGTAGTCAACGCCGTTTTCTTTGTGCATCCACATGACGAATTGACCTGTAGACGCATTATAGATGACTTTTGGCCGCTCAATATTAGCTGTCGCTAATTCAGGAGCCGAAGAATGCTTTAATACATTGTTGCGGAATTCCCACGTCTTGAGATCCGTTGAGCGGTAACAAGCAACCAAGTTATCACCGCTTCTGTTCTCACCAAACCAGTAGTAATACGAGCCTACTTTAATGATGCCACCGCCATGTGCTTGCAAAAGATTTCCCGCACTATCCTTTATTTGAACGCCATTACTTGGAATGGTAACACTTGCTGCCTCAGCCTTTTGTGTCGTAAGAAACAATGATAAGAATAAAGAAATGATCAATCCGACAACCAGTAACTTCCCTAAGTATTTTTCATTTGAATGAACGTACACGGCTCTCATCCTCTCGTCCTAATCTGAGAAAATCGGTACTTCAATAATACGGGGACATTCACCTAACAGCCTTATATTCACCCCCTTACCATCCTTACTAAGACTAATGCTAAAGGATTCATGAACTGCTTCATAGTGAATTATTACAAGTTCTATGAACAATGTGAACAAATGGATTCACCACTTTGATTACATTCCTGAACATTTTGCTTGTCCATATCGGAAAATGATTAGATATGAAAAAAGGAGCCACGCTGGTTAGCGAGCTCCCTAATCGAACTATACTTTAATGCGCACTCTCGACCTCATCCACATGTTTCAAATGCATTCGGTTCATCCATAAATAGATGACAGCAAGGACAACACAAGCGCCGCCGACGATAAATGGCATTTGCGGGTTGAACCATTCAGCAAGCTTACCCGCTAGGTATGGGGCGATTGCCCCTCCGATGAAACGCAAGAAGCTGTAAGCCGCTGAGGCCGTTGGACGTTCAACAGGGGCCGCGTTCATGACCGCTGTAGTGATCAATGTATTATTATTGCCAAGGAAAGCGCCTGCAATGATAACAGCTACGATTATGACGGTTTTGTCTGTCGTCCAGTTGGCCATTACAAACAAAGTAATAGCGAACAAAAGCAATTGAACGCACATCGACGGAAGGGTTCCAAAGCGTTTCTGCAGCTTAGGCGCCGTAAAGACAGATGTAAAGGCAAGCATAAGTCCCCAGCCCAAGAAAACGTAACCGAGCTGATGCTCATCCAATCCTAACTTACCTAAGACTAGTGCAGCGTATACAAGTAAGGTAAAGAATCCGAAGTTATAAAGAAATGCTGCGATTCCGAATGTGCGAAGGGCTTTGAACTTCAAGGCACGAAATGGATCTGCCAATGAAGCTTTGGTTGAACGAATTTGCGTTTGTGGTTTAGGCATAATAAATAGAATCATAAAGAACGCAATCACCATGAGACCGGCCACACCAAAGAATGGACCTCTCCAGGAAATGGCACCAAGCTCCCCTCCTAGCAGCGGGCCTACGGAGATCCCAAGACCCACGGCTACTTCGAACAAAATGATGGAACGGGCGACGCCTGTTTTGGACAAAGATACGATCGCGGACAAGGCTGTAGCGACGAATAGTGCGTTTCCAAGTCCCCATCCCCCACGTAGCCAAACAAGACTCCAAATACTGTTAGACATACCACCTAATGCAGAGAAAATGGCGATGATAACGATACCTGTAAGCAGTGTTTTTTTGATGCCAATCCGGGATGAAATGACACCCGTGATCAGCATCGCTACGGCCATAACTGCATTATAACTCGTGAATAGTAAAGTGACATCACTATGGGAAGCGTGAAGCTTCTTCGCGATGGCAGGTAGGATCGGATCGACGAGACCCAGACCCATGAAAGCGATAATACTGGCGAAAACAATGGCCCATACCGCTTTCGGTTGACTAAACATACTGACTTTCGATACATGCTGGTGTGATTGTGGGGCCGTGTTGGCCTTACTCGTAGTTGTTGGCTGCATTTTCCAAAAGACTCCTTCTAAGTTGACATTTTAGTAATACCATCATTGATGCGCTTCTGAATGTGTTCGATTTCCTTGCGAAATTCAATCATCTTAGCAAGCTTCTGATCAACCATGCTCAATTGCTGGTCGACCATGACCTTCATTTCTCTCAACTGCTGTAGCTTGTGCTCGGTTTCATCCGTTTTCAAATAGACTTCCCGATGCTCACCCATTTTCTCACGAATGGTTACGAAATCCTGGATCTCCATGAGTGAAAATCCAAGAACATCGCGAGCATTCACGATTTGACTCAATCTTTCGATATGTTTGCGTGTGTATAAGCGCATGCCGCCTTCACTTCGTTCTGGCGGAAACAATAATCCGATTTCCTCATAGTAACGAATCGTTCGTTTGGTCAATCCGCTCTCCTTAGCCACGTCGTCAATTTTGAATTTATCCATCCAAACACTCCCTTCAACATGAATTTGCCTTTCGATGAGATTATCATAATCCATATTTGACGTTAACGTCAACGTCAACTTTCGAATAACTACGCATCGCCTGATTTATCAGTCTTATTATGCGTATCTGCTCGCTTTCTATGCCACTTAAAAAATGAAACCTTAAACCACTTATCCACAAGTGATTTAAGGCTTCATTTTCAATATACTAATCTGTTGATTGTGCAAGCGTGTAAACTTTAGATGCTTCGGCCCCTATTTCCAATGTAAAATGCAGGAATCCTGCAACATCTGCATTTGGCCTAACAATCTCATCATCTATACTGATCAAATGATGCTGTCCCTTTGGCAAACCAACGTGTGATCGATTCACACGCAACTCGACAGTTCTTGACGTTCGGGAATCCCCGATGATGCCAGTCTCCAAATTCCCAATAAGAATATGGACAACGCCATCACTTTTCCACAAATGAACCGTGATCGGCTGCGTAAACGGTGGCGGTTGTATGTGCGACAATTGCCGCTCAACAGACCCTTCGATCAGAAGCTGGCTGACGACTGCATACGGCAAGAGATTTCCCAGTTGGTGTTGTGATAAATGCGTTTTATCAGGCTCTCTCAAATCTTGCGGCTGCCAATAGATCGCGTGATTTTCTTGGCTTTTCACCACAGTCGGTGTGCGATCTGTTTCAAACATTACAACCCCATCTGTCACTTGGATCGGCTGCGTCACAGGAAGATGGATGGTGACCGCGGATGCCAAATCATCCTTCTCTTGTCCCTGTCGGTTATATCCCTTATAAAAGCCTTGCTTCATAAGGTTATCCCGCAGTGACACTCCAGCCAATTGGAGAATATCCGGATCGATCTGATCCGCTCTGCCAATCATGAGAAGTGGAACACCGTCCCCCTTCATTGTGCAAAGGAGGGCCTTCTCTTCTTGGGATAATTGCCCTGGCACCTGCAGCAAGCAAGCTTCAGGTTCCGTGATCTCCCCCAACCATTCCATACGTGAAGCGCTGAGACAAGGCACGCCCCATTTCATCAGCATGGCAGCCTGATCGTCAATCCATTCACTGCAGTTACTATCCGGTAGCGTAGAGTTCAACCACGCCATCATGTTCCGATTATAGATGAGCGTCGGACCATACACATGCTCTAACTTCGAAGCACTCCTTTGCGCTGCATTCAACTGTGTAACCAAAAAAGCGATGTCCGGCTCGCTCAACAGCTCAGCTTCCCTGTTATTGGCCCATGAGATATAGGAGCCATCAGGTACCCGAACGCCCTCGGGCGTATAGACAGCAGCATGTGAAAATGCCCAAATCGCCCATCGCAGCTTCTCTGGAACTTGATGCAGCGTATCCCATGGCTCCCAAGCATCCCAAGTCTCGATCAGATGATAGTGCTTGCAAGGTTTAGTGCGATTAAGATTCCCGCCTTCGATGACCGCGCGATGCGTGAGTAAATTAGATAGCTGGAACGTCCAGCCTAGCCATTCAAGCCCCCACCAATCCTGCCAGGCACCGCCCCAGGTTTGATCAATCCAGATATCAATCGCGCCATCCTTCACTAAGGATTCCAAATCCACACACCCAACCCGCAACTCAGCTACAGCGCTGATGGCAGAGGAATACCMCATTAAAAGCGCATTCGGATTCCCGCGTTTCACTTCTCTAAATATCTCGATGAAGTCCTGCGAATATCGGATTAACTTCTGGGGATCAGAAGGACCTGCTACTCCATAAGGTCCCTTGCGGTTATACACCATCGCCCCCATAAATTGATCTCGCAGGTGAATCGCCGTAAATCCGAGAAAACGAGACAAACTCCCCCACTGTTCACCGAAAAATGTGGCAAATGACTCCCCTTCCACTAAGCCTTCTGGGCGTGATGCATAGGGATACCTCTCTCCTCTAAGGGGCATGTCTGGCAGAAGATTTGGCTGAGGCGCTTCATGATCGGCATACATTTCCCCATGTCGTTCAAACCAACTGCTTTCAATATCGTACAAATCTCCATGAATGACGAATTGTCCCCAAGCAACAAAAAGTACCCCGATACGGAAATCCGTTATTCCTCGATCCTCCGCAGATTGACGAAGGGCTGCAACCAGTGTTTGCAAAACGAGATAAGATTGACCTTCCCATGCTTTCATCAACTGGCTGYGGAAAGGAAGTGGCTGATCCGGATTTCCTGTCCATTCGGTCACAAGGTCGATCACCCAACCGCAATTCAGAATAACCCCCTTTTCACCGCTTATATCTGTAAATAGTGGATTCACTCTATCCATAAAGGCTTGAACTTGCTCTACAATCGAATTGGGTTTAAACCAGCTTAAATCTACCTCGATCCATCGATCAGTCGTCAACGACATATCCAATACCTATCCTTTCAAAACCAAATCTGGCAAGTGGTTAATCCAACTTTACCAACCATGAGGAGGGAGCGGAATAGATCAAAATTGAAGGAATCTGTAGTTTCATTGAAAAAGACGCCCACTTTGATCGTGGACGTCTTATCGCTTAGGTTCTAGGCTCTTACGCTCGCTTTAAACCAAGAATACTCCTTTATTTATAGCTCTAGCTGTTTTTTATACTGACTTGGCGGGATTCCTACGGCTTGGCAGAACACCCTGCTAAAATATAAGGGATTCTCATAGCCAACAATCGAGGCGACTTCTTTCACGTTCAACGAAGTTTCTGAAAGCAACTTTTTAGCTTCATTTACACGGATACCGGTCACATATTTGCCTGGCGTAGTACCAGTTACATCCTTAAACTTATGGATAAATCGAAACAGACTCAAGTTGCACCTCTTGGCAAGGTCCGAGACGATCAGATTCTGACTATAGCTTTCATGCATGATTTCCATGATCTTATGGATGTCGGCATGGTGGTCCGCTTTCCCTTGGTTTTCCGTGTGTTGCAGCCTTCTGCCTAGTAGAGCAAGTAAAGTGAACAAGTAGGCTGTTGTCAAATGCTGACTAAAGGGCTTATTCATATTCAGTTCTTGGATGATTTTTTTAAACAGAGCTGCCACTTCATCCACCTGGCCTACCGTATGAATAGATGAGTCAAGAAGTCCACATTGTTGCAAATAATCATGCGCACCATGCCCGGTAAAATGAATCCAATACGCCTCCGTGGCATCCTTCACGTGATAGGTGTAATTCTGAGGTTCATTGGGGGAATAAATGACGATTTGCCCTTGATACACCTCCGTCGATTGCTGATTGAAGATGAAGGTCCCTTTCCCGCCCACAAGATAAATCAATTGATAATCCACTCTGCCAAGCTCTCGTTCCCGCGTTAAATCTCTCGTCATCAGCTTCTGATATCCGCAACAATTGACAGTCAGYAAACTGTCAATCCTCTCAACCCCATGTTCAAACCAGTCTTCAAGCGCATTGCCCGATATATTTATCAGCGTGATCACTCCATTAGCAATTTTGTGCATGTATCTAGCAATTTGATTTATTCACTAACTCTCATTCTAATCTTATAATGAAAGCGCGACAACGAATAATCTTGCAATTTTATGAATGCTCAGATGTGAAGGGAGAACGACGATGAATACGAGCAGAATCATTGAAAATATCAATTTGAATTGGAAGTTTTTCAGAGGAGATGAACCCAAAGCCTGGTATGGCGGATTTGAAGATTCCAGCTGGCGTGATGTGACCCTTCCTCATGATTGGTCCGTTGAAGAACCCTTTTCGCAAGAGCATTCCAGCGGCACTGGATACTTGCCCGGCGGCATGGGGTGGTATCGCAAAAACTTGGCTTTACCTCAGGAATTAGAAGGCAAACGCGTCTATATCACCTTCGAAGGCATCTATAACAACTCCCAAGTATGGTGCAACAGTTATTATCTCGGGAAACGTCCTTACGGCTATAGCAGTTTCACCTATGACATCACGGACTTCATCTCCTTCGGGAAACAGGACAATGTGATTTCCGTCAAGGTTGACCATAAAGATATTGCGGACTCCAGGTGGTTCACCGGGTCTGGTATTTACAGGGATGTTTATATCACCCTCACCGATGCGATACATATTGATCAATACGGTGTATTTGTCACCACGCCGGAGGTCTCCGAGCAACAAGCAACCGTTTCCGTTAACATTCGATTATCCAATGAGATGGCAACAAATGAGACGATTGAAATTACAAATACTTTTCGGAATGCCGACGGAGAACTTATCGATTCGGTTGCAGACACCAGAATCRTACGGAGTGGCTCCGGTACGGAACTGGATCAAACGATCAAGGTGAGTAACCCTAGCCTATGGTCCCCTAGCTCCCCTAACTTGTACGTTTTATGTACGGAAATTTGGAAAGACGGGATAGTCATCGATCATGTGATCACGCCCGTGGGAATTCGATGGTTTGAATTTGATGCACATAAGGGATTCTTCTTGAATGGTGTGAATATGAAATTAAAGGGCGTTTGTGTTCATCATGATGCAGGGGCACTCGGTGCCGCGGTTCCAGCCAAAGTATGGGTGCGCAGACTTCAGACACTGCAGGAAATGGGCTGCAATGCCATTCGCATGAGCCATAATCCACCCGCTCCGAACTTACTCGATTTATGTGACTCTATGGGATTCCTCGTCATCGATGAGGCCTTTGATGAATGGGAAGGCGTCAAGCACAAATGGTCCACGGGCCACAATGTTTACCCGGCTAAGCATTTCGGCTACTATGAGGATTTCCCGCAATGGGGTGAACTGGACATTAAGGAAATGGTTTTGCGGGATCGCAACCATTCTTCCATCATTTTATGGAGTATAGGAAACGAAGTGGATTATCCGAATGACCCTTATTGCCATCCTTATTTTCAAACGATGACAGGCAATAACGATGCGAATAAACCAGCGGCTGAACGAGAATATGATCCGAAGAAACCGCAAAGTGATCGGCTGACTACGATTGCCAAACGCCTCGTGACCTATGTGAAGGAATGCGATACAACAAGGCCTGTCACTGCAGCTTTGGCCTTTCCGGAATTGGCGAATTTGATTGGCTATGCGGATGCCCTTGATGTGGTGGGCTACAATTATAAGGAGCATCTCTACGAAGAAGCGCGGCAGCAATATCCGAATCGCGTTACTTTGGGCAGTGAAAATGGCGCCAGCCTGGAGGCATGGCTCGCAGTCAGAGATAACGATGCGATCTGTGCGCAATTTATTTGGACAGGAATCGATTATATGGGCGAGGCAAAAGGGTGGCCCATTCGGGCATCGCAAGCTGGATTCCTGGACCTTGCCGGCTTTAAGAAAGCCAGCTATTACTTCCGTCAGAGCCTATGGAGCCAGGAGCCGATGGCTTTTCTCGCCACTGCAAGTAAGGGCGATTCCGCATATACAGGTAACAAACGATGGCATGGCGGTGCTCCCCATTGGAACTGGAAACAGGGCGAGCAAGTAGAGCTCATCTGTTATACGAACTGTGAAGAAGCGGAGCTGTTCCTAAATGCAAGATCGCTTGGGACGAAGAAGCTCAAGGATTCTCCGCTTGGCTACTTGACTTGGGAGGCTGACTTTGAGGAAGGGACATTGCATGTCGTTGCCAGAGGTCCTGAAGGCATCCACTGCTCCGCTGTGTTGGAAACGGCCTCACAACCGGAAAAACTCGCCGTGCAGGTGGATTCAACGGAATTGAGCGCTGATGGACAGGATATCGCCCACATTGAGCTTCAAGTCACCGACTGTAACGGGAAGCCTGTTTATCTGGCAGATCATCTGATCCAGCTGTCCATCGAAGGGCCTGGTGAAATCATCGGCTTGGAAAATGGTGATGCGCAGGATCTAGAACCATATAGCTCATCATCTAGAAAGGCCTATCATGGAAAGCTGCTTGCCTATGTTAGAGCTGGCATCACGGCAGGCCAGATTATCGTGAAGGCAGAAGCGCAGGACTTGGAGTCCGCTAGCGTTGCCATTCAAGTCAAATAATAAAGGCCAGCCAGAATTATTCTGGTTGGCCTTATTTTCCTTTTAGATTAAGGTGTGAAATTTCTTACTAGAACTATGGTATGTAAGGTGTACGACTTAAACCATTCGGCGTAATGTAGAAAGTTTGTGTTCTCTCTCCTGCAGGGAATTTCTCCCCTTGCTTGTCGTAAACTAGGAGTCTACTGTTCGGCTCTTGGTGATAGATTACAATCTTATCCCCATACTCGAATTGCTTACCATTAAGGGTATCTACAAATGCGGAAGGGTTTCCAGTACCTACGGCTGAAGCCGTATACTTCTCGATGCCTGTTACTCCGTCGATAACGGTTAGGCTGATGTAGTTCGTGCTAAAATAGGAATGGATTCCCCCGTTGCGATTTGAAGTCTCTACCTTCAATGATTTTGTATTATGGTTGAACGTAACACCTGCTATGTTCCAGTTACTTATACCTTGATAAACGATCGAGTCTGAACCCGTAATAACAGCAGGTATTTTGACTAGGTTGGTGTTTCTTCCCGTATCCATAACTTGAATAGCCACACTACCCGTCGGATTTGGGAACATATTAGTAAGGTTAGCCGTTAAGATCGTGACAGGCATTGATGCTGAAACCCACTGATCGAAGTTATTAATATCAGTAACTGCCTGACCCATATAAATGGTTTGTGTCCCGTTTGGAGATACAACTGGAACTACATATTCAGGTAACGTGTATTCAACAATTGGCGCGGAATCTCTATTCTTCCAAATTTCTTTGTCTAAATCAGGGAAAGCCAAAGATTCAATCTTGGTTCTCATGTCAGCAGTTGGACGAAGTCCCCATTGCTCGAAGAACGGTATCAAGTTACGGTTCGATACTACAGAAGCCATATACATGAACATTTGTTCTTTTCCTACAAGTCCAAAATCATCTGAACGTGTACGCCACATTTGGTGCAGCTTAGGATAAAACTGATCTCCAAACGCTAAATCTAATTGCCAAAACAACGCCAACTTTATCCAAACATCTTCGATTGCATTGAAGTCTTTTCCTTCATTTGCTTGATTGAGATACGAGATTACTTTAGGATATACGCCATCATTCTCCAAGCGAGAAACATTTCCGAAAGCTCTCTGCACCGAAAGAGAATAAATATTGACGGTTACTTCACCTAGACCGCTCCATCCCCACGATTGTTGATGCTCGTGACCAACTTCGTGCCAAGGCCCCCAACCGTCTGTTACGAAAGAGTTGTAGTCTAGGAGTGCAGACAAAGAAGCTGTGACGTACCCTGTACCGTTACCCCCAGCCCACATCCATCCCCCGCCTGTCCTATCTTCGGCAAAGTGATACATATGCGGGTTCCATTTAGCATACTCTGACCCGTCTACGCGAAGACCAGAAACCGCATCTTCTATATCGACCATCTGATCGATCTTTTGGATTAGCAAGGTTGGATCTGTATCTTCTGTGAAGTGATTCATACGCTCGTAGGAGGTAGTCACAAAACCGCGTCTACCTTTAAGTTCGGCTGCATTGTATGTGGTTGGATAAGAAGACAAGAGATTATTCCAGTCTTGCTTATTGTGACGTCCGAGCTCGAAAAACGGAATTGGGGTACCCCCTGATACTACAGTGACAGTGGACTCACCTCCGACATTTTCGTTACCAAAATACAATAGCCCGCCTTCTGGACGAGAGACAACAGCAGTTTCGCTTGGATTTAACGATTTTACCATCGTAGAGCCGTCATAGTTCGTTGTTCCGATGTACACTTTGACGACTTGAGCCCCTTCATTCCTCACTGTTGCTGATTCGTTAGGACTTAAGTAAAGCCCTGTAGGTTGATCTAACGGCGTAAAATTATAGGACGTTTGAGCTTTGATT
>NZ_JBFUHL010000040.1:0-50188 GCF_056402415.1 Paenibacillus sp. P4_A9 | reverse complement strand
CTGTTATGACAATGCCTGTATCGAGGCTTTTCATAGCATCTTGAAGCGTGAATTCATCTACAGCAACCCCAAATTCAAGACGAAACTAGAAGCCCAGCAGAAGCTGTACCGATATCTTGAGTTCTTTTACAACCGGACAAGATCGAATAGCACGATTGGCTACATATCTCCAGCGCTCTTTGAGCAGCTGTATTACCAACGGGTGGTTTAACTAAGCGACGTCCACTTTCTTGACAGAGGAGCAAACATACAGTTAATTTGCTGTGATAAACCCTGAAATGGTAAATAGATGGAAATTGTACAGTTAATTTATTCGATTTTGTTGAATTTAGGTGAAATGCTCGAAATTAGCTACATATTTTCCAGTTATTCCTCTCAAAGTGCCTAATTTGCTGAAAATAGATGGATGTTTTCCAGTTAATGCAGCGAGTGCGAGCCTACTAATAGGGGTTTCAAGGATTGAGTTGTAGGAGTTGTTGGAGTTGCAGAGTTGTTGGAGTTGCAGTTACTGGAATTGTTGGAGTTGTTGGAGTTGCTGGAGTTGCAGAGTTGCTGGAGTTGCTGTTATTGCATGAGTTGAAGATGTTGCAGATACGCTGTACGAGTACGAAGTACAGGTGCATACGAAAGCGGTTGGCGAAAATCGCCAACCGCTCCACTTTACCGCACCCGCTTCGCCATATACTCCCTCGGCGTCATCCCAAACTTTGCCTTGAACAGTTTATAGAAATAACTCTCGTTCTCAACACCCACACGCTGCATGATCTCTTGGATGCTGAGCTTCGAATTCTCCATCCATTCCACCGCTTTATGCAGCTTGACCTGATTAATATATTCGGGAATGGACATGCCTAGGTGGATCTTGGATATTTTGCTCAATTTATATGCAGGCAGTCTCATCATCTCTGAAATGCTTGCAGCGGAAAGGGACGAATCGAAATAGTTGGAATCGATGATTTCCTTGATCGTATCGGCGACCACTTGGTTGCCTTGGATGCCTTTTTCTTCACCTTCGCTATGAACGGCACGAACCGCTTCCAAGAGGAGTCCCTCGAATTGTTCAATCGTTTCCTCCTCGTACAGCTCCCTGCTCATAAGTCTGGCGGGAACAGCAATCGGTTCCTTACTCGTACGATTCATCTCAAAAATCGTTTTCTTCAGATGGTGAACCACCTGCATACTGACCAGCATGATGCTGCCATAGTCCAGCTTGCGGATCTGGCCGAATACGTCGCGCAACCTTTCTTCTATTTTGGCAGCATTCCCTTTAGGCACGGCGTCGATAAATTTCCCTACCATTTCCAATACCAACTCAATGTCCACGTTCCCCGAGTTTGCGTCGATACGATTCTGCGTAATCACGGACTTCGTTCCAAAAACATACCGATAAGAGCTATTAGCCAAGGTATGGTTATAGGCAGCCGCAATCGCCGTATATTCCGTAATCACATCACTGACCGTCGCCGAAAAGGAGATATGGTAATGCTTCTGAATGTAGTTCCGCGCCTCCCGAAGCGCTTGTTCCACATGTTCCACGGACTCATCTTGGACATCCGCTATATTCAAAAGAATCGTGAACGAATCGTCTTTCATATCCACGGTTTGCGCGACAAACATCGTCGATAATGCATCTGTCGTGACATTGGCGATCGCGAAGCGCAGCAGTTCTCTTTCAGCCAAGCTTTTGTGGCTAAGGAACTTTTTATACTCATCGATGCGGAGAACACAAATCATAAAGGGTTTGTCTTTCGTTAAAGCGCCGTTCAACGACCTCAAAACATCTTCAAATTCAGCTTCATTCACACTGTAGCTATCGGCCAACAGCTTTTTCAAAAAGTAAATCTTCATGATGCTCGTATTATTGTTTTTCTCAAGATTGTACTCATACAGCTGTTCTCGTGACTTCCGATACACCTCGGTCAAATAGGAAAACTCGTCTTTCACGCCAGGCTTCAGGAAACCATCCCTCGCCGCACCGCCCAAAGATGTTTGCTCCACGAGCCTTCTTACTGGCTTATAAATCCCTCTCGAAACCGATAGCGTTAAGAGCAGCGCCCCGACAAAAACAGCTCCCGTGATTAACAAAATCGTATCCATCAGCTGCTTCAGATTCGCGTACACTTCTTTATATGGCTTCGCCTCTAACAGCGTCCATCCTGTATTTTCCAAATAGATATACGACACGATGAACTTTTCGCCATTCACTTTGGACTCAAAAAATCCAGCCGACTCTCCCTCATGCATCCGCTCTTGGGAAACCGAAGTTTCGAAAGCTTGCTTAATCGTAACTGTTGAGACATTTTCAGCGATTACATGGTTGGTATCCGTCTCAATGAACTGGTTCTTGTTGTCTAAAATGTATAAATCGCTTTGCGTTCGCGAATCAAACTGGTTAATCGTTCGAATGTTATCGACGAGCCAATCCAATTTCACATTGAGAATGATGGCGCCATCCATCACACCTTTTTCATCCACATTTTCGAACATGACATAACTCAGTACGGTATCGTACGTTGGGCTGGCCGAGCTTCCGCCGGTTTGCATTTTCCGCACAATCGCTTTCAACGGCGTAATATGAGGATTCTCCGCGAGAACCTTATCTAGTTCAGCATCCTTATGATACAAATCACCGAAGGTAGAGTAGTACATCTTCTTATGATTGTTATAGACATAGACCGATTGAACGAACGGATAGTTAGCAACCACGGTCGCGTTCAGCTTATTAATCGTATTCATATGATCATAGGTCTCTTCGTCATTCAAGTACATGAGCGCCTTCACATCATTATTTCCGTATGTAGAAAAGGTCAGCTTGCTGATCATCGTGTCCAAATAATCGATATTATACTTCATTTGGGACAGGACTTTTTGGCTTCCCTCGTATTCACTTTGAAACACATTTCTCTCTACATTCACGTAAATAAGGCTGGAAAATGAAAGCAAGATGAGCAGGATAATGCCGTTGATCCATAGAAAAATGCGCAGCAAATACTTCTTTTCCTGAACAATTCGCCAAAGCTTCATTCCAGTTCCCCCCTTATGTCTAAACCATATTATAACCCTTTCAACGGGAACAGTCCCTACTGATTTGCATCATAGGGACTTTCTCGGCATATATGTCTATCTCATTCGAATCGTTTTCACTTCAAAAGGTGTAAAGGATAAGGCTAGGGTACTCGCGTCTGTACGATCTCCGTAATCAGTTGTAACATTCTGTTCCAGCATGTCCGTTTCATAAGCCCTTGTGATTTCGATACCCAAGTGAAGTGAGCAACGTGTAGTTGCCCCCTTGGCTTCATAAGCTCTTACAATCCAATCGCCGGAGCCATCTTCGGCAAGCTTGATCGTATCGAGGATGATGTTAGCTCGATCACAGCTCATTAGACTGAACGGTTGGTACACGGTACCGGCAGCAGCTACGACTGGGCTGTTCAACGCGTAAGCCTCCTGAATGACCGGATTGCTCATAAAGCCTTTATTCCAAATGTGCATCGCATAGGTAAACTCATGCAAACCCTCATCCGCTCGATCGTCCGGGTATGTAGGCGCGCGCAGCAAGGTAAGATTCATATGCTTACCAGCAGCATTCATCCCATATTTGCTATCATTCAAAAGCGAGAAGCACCGGTCTCCTTCCACGAAGGCTGACCATTTGTGTTGATTAACCTCGTAGCGATCCGCGTCATGGAGGCGTGAGAAATGATTTGGCCTTTTGGCATAACCAAATTGGATTTCATTCAGAACCTCTTGGCTGTGCAGATTCACATGAAAGCCGACCTTCAACAGCTTATGTTTCTCTTTCCACAGGATTTTCGTACGGAAATCAACACGTCTGCTGTCCGCTTCTAAACGGATTTCTTGGGTAAGCGTAGATTGATTTAACGAGCGCTCGACGAGTAATGATGCGAAAAGAGGGCCTTCAGCTAGCACGGTAATACGCGCTTTTTCGTTAAGCTCAATCGGTGAATCCGCGTACCTGCGGTCGATTTCCCACGCATCAAAATTGGACGTTTGATCACGATACAAGAGGAACTGGTTACATAGTCCGTTCGACCATTCTTCGCCCGTTTCTTTATCTATGAGGCTGGTGATTTCGCCGAATTCATTGAGGCTGAGCTTTAGCCATTGATTTTCTAATGATGTAGGTGATGCAGAAAGCTCTTTACTGATTACTTCGTTTCGTTTTAAAGCCTCATCCAATGTAGTATATCCCATAGCAGGAAGCCGCACTTGGATATAGGTTTTGTCGCCATGAACTTGCATATTAGGAAGCTTATCGTCTCGGCTGCTGCTTGAAGGAAGCTCCACGATCGCCGACCGCTCCCAAGCTAGGGAGTTGAAAAGCGTCTGTCCTTCGCCAGTTCGCGATACGAGTGCTGCTAACGCTTCACCCGTTAATGTTTTCGCTGAATCTAACACTTCTTCAAAAGCCCTCTCAGCCTCAACATGCACTCTCGTAATCGAGGTCCCTGGCAAAATATCATGAAACTGCAGCAGCAGCAGACTGCGCCATGTTTTAGCTAAAGCTTCTTTGGCATAGGTGTGCGCATGCGTTTTGGAAGCTACCGCGTTCCAGAGATCCGCTTCTCTTAATGCAAATTCGCCTGCGCGATTGCCGCTCTTCATCTTCGCTTGGCTGGTGAATGTTCCCCTGTGCGCAGGGTAGTAGAGTTCACCGACATAGTGACTTTCCGGCATGCCTCGCTGCTGTAAATCTTCAAAATAGTCGATCGGCGAAGCGATCACCGTCTGTGGCAGCCCTTCTAAGTTGCCCATTCTGCGCAGGAACTCAAGGTCGTCACGGTTTGCTCCGCCACCGCCGTCGCCGTATCCGAATTGAACAAGGCGGGTGGAAATGTCCTGCTTTTGGATTCGCTCATTCCACTGGAGGAGGACATAAGCGGGATCCGTTGGGTTCGGGAACGGGCCATAATCCAGCAAATGAACGCTAACTGTCGAGCCGTCGATCCCCTCCCAAGTAAACGTATTGTATGGGAATGGATCCACTACGTTGTCATAGGTCTGGTACATTTTCACCGATGCAAAATAAGGAATTCCACACTTTCGCATAATCTGCGGCAAGTTCCCTGAGTAGCCGAAAACGTCCGGCAGCCACAGCATTTCATTTTCCACACCGAACTGTTCGCGGAAGAATGCTTTGCCGTATAGAAATTGACGAACAAGGCTCTCGCCGCTTGGGATGTTCGTATCCGGTTCAACCCACATCCCGCCCTCCGGGATGATTCTGCCTTCCGCAACGTAATACTTAATACGTCCGTAAAGTTCAGGGTATAAATCTTTGACTATTTGAAACAAATACGGTTGGCTCTGCACATATTTATACGCTGGATACTGCTCCAGAAGCGCCATCTGGTTGGATAAGGTGCGGGCAATCTTTCGCTTCGTCTCTTCAATCGGCCATAACCATGCGATATCTAAATGGGATTGGCCCATCATATATAATTTAGGCGCTGTTGATCCGTTAACGCATTCTAGCAGCGGTTTCAGAATTTGTCGGCCTTGATGGGCTAACTTCTCTAATTCGATATCGTCGAAGGTTCCCCAATCCAATGTAGCTATGAGCTTGCGAAAGCCTTTATCAATCTCGCTAACTCGTAAGGAAGCAGGCTCCATCCCGTTGCGGAGTTGAAGTAAGGTTTGCAGGTCGATGAAGAACTGATACAGTTCTTCATGAACGATTACGACATCTGAGGTGCCGTAAACGGGTAGTGCACGATCATGCCCTGCATAAACCTCAGCTAGGATTTCGTAGACTTCCCCCTCGACAGCATTCGTTGATAGCGTGACGCCAGTATGCTGCAAATCGCTTGCGCCCGCCAGCTTCCCATTGACATAAATCGTGCTTTCTCCGCCAATATTGAGATGTAGTTCAACGCGTTTGCCAGCGCAGGCTGGCGTTATGCTCACTGTGGCTTTGAACCAGCCGTAGTGCGAGCTTTTGCCCCATTGAGTGCCTGGTTGAATGGCTTGGAACGAGCCTTGAACAGCTTCCTCGTAGGGAAGCCATTGGTTAACGAGTGTATATGTAAAATCGACATCAGCAATCGGTCTGTAGATGAGCTGATCTTTCTCTTTGAGCCACTTCTCTATGTGAAAAAGCAATTCTTTAGCTGGCATGATGGGGGGCCTCCGTCCGATTAGCAATGATTATCTGTATCAATTTTATTGATACAGATATGAATAACTGTATTATTCATATAATTAAATAATAAGTTCATCCTGAATCTGTGTCAATAAAATATTTAATATCTCCATTATTTTAATACAGATGATACAATTAAATCGCAGCAAATCCACAACAAAAAGAGCCCTATCCCATGAATAGAACCCTTCATACTATCACTTCACTGTCTCAATTGTGTTTCCCTCGTGGATTTCCGCCTTGCAGATCTGCCCCTGTACAGAGTACTGATTCTTCCCGTTCAAATCGTGCATAAGCTGCATCGCAGCGGCTCGACCCATATCATAGACAGGCTGATTGACCCCCGTAATATTGAGCTTCAATTTGCGATTCACATTCACAGCATCATAGGTAACGAGCGAGATATCCTGTGGAACAGACAAAGCTAGCAGCTCTGTGGCTGCGATAACCGCCTCTGCGATTTGATCATTCGCCGCAAAAATAGCGGTGCATGTGGTTTCTTTGATCAACGCGGCAACCTTATGACTATAAGCTTCAAGCTCATCTTCAAAATCCTCAAACGCAGTTGCAATCAGCACATCCTGATCCGCATCAAACGGGAGACCCTCATCCATGAACGCTTGCTTCATGCCCAGTAAACGTTCAAAAAACGTGCTCACGTCAGAATTACGTATGAAAAGAATACGTCTATGCCCTTTTGCCAGCAGCATTTTCGTCAGCTTATACGCCCCAGCCACATTATCGCTAGTGACGTAAGGGAGATCGCTGTTATATAAATGGCGGTCGAGGCAGACAACCTTGATGCCGTTGGTCTGCAGTAATTGATACAGTCGTTGATTGCGTTCTTCATTCTTTTTATCAAAAATCGGGCTTAGGATCACGCCATCTACTCGTTTGGCAACCGCGCCTTTCATTAAGGCTTCCAACTTATCAAAGTTGCGATCATCGCTGTAGCTTAACAAATGGAAGCCATGCAGATGCAGCACATCTTCAATACCACGTAAGGCTGTCGCCCATAGCGGATTATCAATCCCGATGACGGATGCCGCCACTAACCCGGAGCGGTTCATCTGGTCGCCTGGGAAAGTAACACCCTTGTCTATATAAGTGCCCCTGCGGTTATCCCGCTTCAGCAAACCTTCCGTGCACAATTCCTTGATCGCTTTCTCCACCGTATTCACACTGGAGCTATAGTATTTAGCGAAATCCCGCGAAGATGGCAACCTTGCGTCGCCTAGCCATTCGCCTTCCATGACCCGCTTTTTGATTTCATCCTTGATACGTGAATAGGGATAAGTTGTCATCGTAGTCCTGCCTTTTGGATCAGAATACTTTGACTATAGGGGAATTGTATTAACTGTGTCAAATGGTGATCAATAACTGATCAGCATTCTGCCACCCTAGCTCTATACCGACATCTGCAGCTCTCAGCACACTTAAACACATCAATCTCTTTCTGGGCTGGAGGGCGCCCCTTACGCCCATTCATGTAGGCTTCTCCACATGACATTAGTCCGATATATCCGAATTAAAACGAGGATTCCTTTCTAAAAAGGACAATTAGTCCGATTCTGCCGAATTAATTACCCCTTTTCACTGCGTGGAGGTTGTTTGAGGCGATTTAGTTCGGCGATTTAGGACTAAATAAGATTTGTTGTCGCGGACAGTGAGATTAATTCGATAATTTCGGACTAATGGGTACCGGAGAAGCAAAAAACGCCGCAAGCTCTCACAAAAGGAGACTGCGACGTATTTCTTCTCACTCTATATCCGTCAATTTGGTTGTCTCTCGTTCTATGAAAGAAAGCGGAACTTCAAACTCTCGGTCCTCACCCGTGTTTACGTCATGTCCAAACTTATGAAGCAATTTATTGATGGCCATCTGGGCCTGAAGCTGGTAAGGTATGTCCCAGCTTGAAATGCCAGGGTAGCTATGCTCAGCAATATAATCGTTATTAATACCGATCATTTGAAGTCGGCCTGGGATGTCGATCTTACCTTTATTGGCAGCTGAAAGCAGCTTTAGCGCAACATGATCATCAAAAGCAATGAGCCCCGTCCGCTGAGCCTGACCAGCCATCACCTCTTGGAGAAATACATCCAAGTCCAAATCCTTCATCTCAACGATGCGATGGGGGATTTCCACATCTAGCTCTTGTATGCCCATCGTATAGCCATTTCGGCGCTGTTCATCAATCACGTTTGAGTACTTACTGCCCACATAAATAAGTGAATCACAGCCACGATCCACTAGCAGCTTCGTTGATTGTCGGCAAGCTTCGGCAAAACCTAAATTTACGGCCCCTACGGCAATATCCTCCGGCCAACCCCAGCCATTAATGAGCACTAGAGGCGTTCCGCTATTGACGATTTCACGTGTGGAATCTTTTCCCATTGCTAACCCATGACAGATGAGTCCATCCACTCTTCGCTGCAGCAAAACCTCTAAATTCCTTCGTTCAATCGTCGGGTCGAATCCACCTGAGGAAAAGACGGATAAATGATAACCCGCATGGTGAGCTTCCAGTTGTAAGAACTCGGCTAACCGTCCGTAATAACTCGTTAACCCAGGAACAATGAAGCCAATTTCGAAGGTTTTGTTCCGACTTAACCCTGCTGCCATGGTGTTGCGTCGATACCCCAATTGCGCTGCCGCCAATTCGACTTTGCGAATCGTTTCTTGGGATGAACGAATCCCACCGCGATTCAGCACATTGGAGACCGTGGCAATCGATACCCCCGCTGCTGCTGCAACATCTACAATGGTGACTTGTTTCGGTTTACTCATATGTGTTTCAGCTCCATTAGTTAAACGCTTAACATGCTCCTCCAGATTAAATTGAACCGTTAAGCCTGTCAAGCGGAATACGATGGAAGGCCAGAACTATTTTAAAAAAGAATCGTTCCCAGGCCATGAATGCTGCCTTAGAAACGATTCCTGTCATCGGTTATTCCTGTTTAATGTGGGTACACCGTCTCAAACTCATCGCCGCATGGACCGCCATTTGGGTTAATCTCTAAGGAGACAGTCTCCCCGTTTGATCGATACAAAGGTCGGTAATGATTACTAATATGCGTCGCAGAAGCATTGGCGTAATGGCAGATGAACGCACGGCGGAAGCGATCCTTGGACTTATTTCGATAAGAACCATGAATCAAATTTCCATTGAAAAAGAGGACGTCGCCTCGGTCCATGATGACTGGCATCGCCTTCTCGTCCTTAGGCGGCTTCACATAGTGGGTCGTAAATGATTCCTTCGCATCTGCGATGTCGGGACATGAAATTTCGAGTGCGTTCGTTTTCGGTACAACGAGCAAGCCCCCATTTTCCTCATCAGCCGCGTCGATCGCCGTCCATGCTGCAATACAATTGCCTGGTTCCACCTTCAGATAAAAGTTATCCTGATGAAGCGCTTGCCCCCTGGAGCCCGGCGGTTTGTAATAAAACATACTTTGAGCAGCCAGCGCCTCTTCCTCATACAAATCTGCTAGTACGTCTAACACAGGCTGATGCAGCATATAAGTTCTAGCCGTCTCATTAAACCGATGCGGGTGCATGACACGCGGGTAGCGTTTCAAGGGATCCACGACTTCGGTCGTCAGCTCAGGCTCGAAATAGCCTGGAATCGATTGACGGCTGATCAGTTCAAAGGTTTCATCAATTTCTGCCAGATTCCCCTCCGAAAATAACCCTTTCACAATCACGTATCCCTCTGACTCAAAATGCTGTTTTTGTTCCTTCGTCAGTTTCAATAGTGCTTTCGACATCGCTCTTACCTCCGTAATCAACTTGTTTTCTATGTCTTTAGCATATCGGAATAACCGGTTACTTAGAAGTAATAATCTTGCTTATTATTCCTACAATCCTGCTATTACATAGAGCATAAAAAAATATTATTTTAATCCTATCAGAATACTGTGAATTAGCGTATAATGATGATAACAACAATTCATCATGAATGAGGGATGACCATGACGAACCAACTTTTGCTTAGTGATTACGATTGTGTAGACGAGGTGCCCTTGCATCGTGTGCGGGGGAATCAACTAGGAATCCTGTTAAGTATAATTGCCAGTGTTCTCAGTCAGCAGCTATGGATTCTACTCCTGCCTTTGATCGTCCAGCTGATTAGTCGAACGTATGGTGTAAAATACAATCCATTCGTCCGGCTGTTCTCTCCGCTTTTTCCTGTCAGTACACGAACCGAAAGCCGCGAGCTCTTGCGTTTCAACAACATGTTAGCCATTCTTTTTCTCATCGTAACTATAACGGCTTTTCTTTTAAATATAACGACACTTGCTTACATCGCACTATGTATGCTCACAATAGCTGTCGTGCTGGCTTTAAGTGGATTTTGTTTTGGATGCTTCATGTATTTTCACTGGAAGCAATATTGGGCGCGAAGAAATGCTTAAGCCCATAAGTTGATAGCCACAACCGTTGCGGTTGTGGTTTTTTGTTTTGCAATTACGTTCTCTTTTCAGGAGCCGCTATATCTACATACACATAACCCTCAATGATGATTGGTTCATACCTTTCCAATCCCGGCAGCACAATACCGACAGCATTTCCTACAATATCGAATTCAGCTCCATGACAGGGACACCAAAAGAAAAGCTCCTTTTTTCTATTCCGTTGCGCTTCTGTAGCCGGTTCCACTGAACAACCCAGATGTGTGCAGGCCGATGAAAGAATGACAAGCGCGCCGCTCTCGTCTTTCGTCACATATACGAAACCTTGTTTAGGCGTCTTAACCCAGGCGTCCTCGATCGTAGCGCTATAGTTAACCTTTTCGTAGCTAGTCATGGCATGCAGCTGCTCTAATTCACCGACCTTAACGAAGCTACTCGGAATTTCCCTAGTGGCGCCAAGCCCCTGATCTTCTTGCTTTTTCCCATGGACTGCCCCGTAATAAAACAACGTCGTATTCCCAAGTAATACACCAGATATACCTAATACCAATTTTCCAGATGAGCTCAGAAAGGTTCTTCTTGTGATCTTTCGCGGCAAACGTGCAGTCATATAGACGGTCAACTCCTTCAGACTATGAATAACGCTTAATGTTATATCCAGATGCTTTTAGCTGTAGACCGATCCATAAGAATAAAGTAGGAACTATAAAAAACCAAAACGTAACCTGTGGTCCTGGATCCATATTAAACGCATCTGTAAATCCAAATATATACAAGTAATATCCCAAAAATATCATCCAGTTAAATCCCATCATACTAGGAAATATCCAAGCATATAACCCAACTAAGAAACCGACTACGCTAACCAATGACACAGATAAAAGATTAGTAACAGCCGATTTCATGGGTCTAAGGAAGACATTCCCAAGCGTTATATATCCAATTAGGACAAACAGCAGCACACAAATGATCCATACAGGGTGATTCCCCATTGCAAATAAAATACCCGTCATTACTAGGATCAGAATGTGGAATACAAATGATAGCAGGATGTTATGTCTCATTCTTCGTCCCCCTCATTGTCTTCTACCTCAAATTCCTATGTCCATTTATACCAAAATAATACAATTCGTTGCCGATTGAAAAGATCCTTTTTCTGCCACTTTGTTGATGGTCATCGTCCCACCTCTTTGTGTATGATGAAACTAAGTAAAATATCGCAATTTATTGAAGTTGGAGGTCAACTACATGGGTACAGTATCGAGACGGAAGGCGATCATAATTGGAGCCGGAATAGGTGGATTATGCACGGCATTGTCGCTTCAGCTGCAGGGATGGCGAGTATCGGTTTATGACAAGGCAGCCTCACTGAGAGAAGCCGGCGCGGGAATCGTGCTAGCAGCCAACGCGATGAAAGCACTCGATCTGCTTGGCCTCGGCGGAACAGTCAGGAACGTAGGGGCACCTGTCGTTCAGGCTGACATTCGAACCTGGGATGGCAAAATCATTACGAGTCTTCCGGCTGCCAAACAAGCGGCATTATACGGCACGCAAAGCTATGTCATACATAGAGCAGACCTTCAATCCATTCTAGTGCAAGCAGTAACGGCGACAGGACCTATTCATACCAATAAACAATGGGTCGATGGGAAACAGAGTGACCAAGGCGTAATCGCTGTTTTCGCAGACGGTAGGCAGGAAGAGGCGGATGTCGTTATCGGTGCTGATGGGGTTCACTCCGCCGTACGCGAACGACTTTTCGGTCATAGCCCGCTCCGTTACTCGGGATATATCGCTTTAAGAGGTGTATGTTCAATTGAGGAGGCGGGCGATGCTAATCATGGCGGGGGATTCGAGGCGCTTGGACCTGGCAAACGTTTTGGACTCTCGCGCCTCGGCAACGGTCGTGTATTCTGGTTTGCCGCAATTAATGCGCCTCAAGGGAGCATACCGCCGGTAGAGAAGAGAAAAACGGAGCTGCTGCGTCAATTTCACGGTTGGTACAGCCCGGTCGTGTCTGCGATTGAAGCAACGGAGGCATCGACCATTCTGGCCCATAACATCGAAGACCGCCGCCCCTTACCAAGGTGGAGCTCCGGCAGAATGACGCTCCTCGGCGATGCGGCACATCCGATGCTGCCCAATTTGGGACAGGGCGGTGCACAGGCGATTGAAGATGCTGTCGTCCTGGCAAGGTGCCTGCAACATCCGGATATTCCGGCTGCACTTTCAGCCTATGAGAAGGAGCGAATGGCTCGGGCGTACCGGATCGTGCGGATGTCCAGGTCGATGGGACGAATGGTACAACTGGAGAACCCTCTCCTTATCTACGGCCGCAATAAGCTGCTGGCTTCCTTGTCTGATGCCCGATATATAAGCCGCTTCGATCCGATCATTGGCTATGAAGTATAGGCTTTATATGCCTTAACCCCAATTCAACTGAAGTCTCGATATAACCAACGATCTGATCTAGTGTAAATACGTTTAATTGTTCATTCATGACTTCACTATCATACTCCATATCGCCTAATACATAAGGAATGAAATCTTCGACATCTTTGGACTTAACCTCTTGTAAATCAAGGATTGTTGGCATATAACAAAGCGTTTTTCTCAATTCATTTTTAAAACCATAGTACTCTAATAATTTGCCATTTAGTAATCTGAAATCATTATGATATAAATTCAATACTTCTTTATTCGCTTCCATTCTGTTTCTCAACCAAGGCAAATAAAAACCTTTCAACCAGATATGATCAGCGATTAAATGTGTAAAATACCCCAATATGTAATGACTCTCTTCTTGCGAGCTATATTTATATAAAAAACCTTGGTAATCAACGCTTCTTGAATAATCGCGTATATCACCTATAAAGAAGTGCGACGCGTCTTTAGGTGAAACAGCATCTGGCGCAATGCTTCCAAGTAAAAAAAGTGTTCTGTCTTCGATCGACAAACGCTCTGCAATTCTATTTGCAATAATTACGTGCATAATTCTCGAACCCACATCATCGTCCTCCCATTCACCAATTCAGTCCAGATTAATGAATAATAAGCGTCTCTTTATTTGGTTCCTTTCCCTACTCCGTGACGCACAAGTACTTCCTTTACGGCTTCGCTGCCAGACACTTGGCTGGGTAAGGGAGAGCCGGCATGAATGAGGAGCTCCACGACCGCTGGATAATCCCCGGCCGAATCTCGACAGTGAACCGACCCCCACAGGCAGGTATCCAATGCATTGCCGCCGTGCCCGTGGGTAAGATGAGCGGATGCGCCGTGCGAAAGCAGTAACTGTACCGCTTCGCTGTTTCCTCGCATTGCCGCGTTATGGAGCGCCGTAAAATCCTTGTACTCGCGACGGGAATCTGCAGGGAAGCCGGCTTCGAGCATAGTACGAATGACTTGAACCTCATTGTCCCATGCGGCATCGGCAATTAAACTTAGATCCACTAGCGAGAGCGACTGTACCAGATTCGAATCCTCCTTAAGCAGCGTTCGGACGGCAGCTGGATCGGCCAGCATACAGGCAAGCAGCAGACGCTGCTTTAATGGGCTAATCTTCGCGATCAGATCCACGATCTCGGGATGATTACGGCGCGCTGCAAGAGAGATCGGTCGCGTATTTGCGCCTATTTTGTACACATAGATATGTCCACCATTCGAATCGCCAGAAGTGAAGCTGCCCCGCCCGACTTGAGCTTGAAGGCACTCGGGTGTGGTATTAACTAGAGAGCGGACCAGCTCCACATCTCCCATATTGATCGCCATAAAAATATCAGCTGATGCGCCACGTTTAATAAGATACCTGCATTTATCTGCATTATCGATCGCCCATTGAGCTGGCGTGCTGCCATGATCGATATCACGCATATCGATATCGGCGCCGTGAGCGAGCAGAAAATCAATGATTTCATGTTCAGTGGCAAAATGAAGCGGAACCTGTCCATCGGGTCCGCGCTGATTGACAGCGTCGGAATTCATCTCGACCAATTCTTTTAAAGTATCCAACATTCCCAGTGCAGCTGCCGCATGTATATCGACGGGAGCTCCTCGTTCAATCAAGTATCTAGCAAGCTCATGATGGTCATGATGCAACACCCCGAATCCCCCGGCCCACCAGCTGCTTTTCGCATGCAAATCGGCTCCGTACCCCAGCAGCACGTCCACGGTTTCACGGTTCCCCTTTGCAGCTGCGGCGACGATCGCAGGCGTATCGAAGGCAAACCACGGCTCGTTAATTTTCTCGGCGAGAAAGGGGTTCTCATTTAGGCATCGGCTCGTTGCGTCCGGATCATTGCTCATGATCGCCAGTTTGAACTGTTCAATAGCCTTTTGCTCGTTCATGTCTGTATTCTCCATTCAACTATCGTATATGCTACTAATTCGAGGATGATTTCGTGATTCCTGTACAGTTTCTATTGAAGTAATCTGCCCCTCAGCAGAATAAAGAAGTTAAAAAACTTGACCCTTACGATACGTAACGGTATATATTGAATAAACTGGTAACAAGCTAGCACCATGATACGCCCGAACAGCGGGAACACGGAACGAAACTATTCTTGGACAAGCTCGGTGACGTTCCGGACGGGCACTGAATGTTACGAAGAAATTTTGCACAAGTCAAAATCAAATCATTCTGGAGGGTTGGACATGGACCAAAACAACACAACAAACAAAATCGCAACACAAGTAGGTGAAAACCAGATTGTAATCACCCGCATTTTCAATACGCCGCGCGATCTTGTATTTGAAGCTTGGACGAAAGAGGAACACCTGTCGAAGTGGTGGGGACCTCAAGGTTTTACGTCCACGTTTCAGACATTTGATATGCAACCGGGCGGCACATGGCAGTTTATCATGCACGGTCCCGATGGCGTTAATTACCCCAACACCAACATCATTGTCGAGGTTGTTAAAGCCGAGCGAATCGTCATCAAGCATGATGTGTTTCCGCATTTTCAGGCGACAGCGATCTTTGAAGATCTGGACGGAAAGACCAAACTCACGTATAGCTCATTTTTTGAAGAACGTGCCGATGTATTCGATAAGGTGAAAACCTATGCCGTCCCAGGTGCCGAACAAACCATGGATCGTCTGGAGGAGCATTTGGCGAGTATGTCTTCAAAATAAGAGATAGGACAATGGTTCACCTAGATTTATTTAAAGAACTAAAAAACCCCAGTGTGCGGGAGTGGGAATGTCCCTCGTGCAAATCACACCATGATCGAGACGAAAATGCCGCACACAATATTAAAAGAGTTGCCCTGTAGGAACACTTCGACTGCTTGAAAATTCTAACGATTTTTTACGTAAAACTGTGGGAACCACAGAGATCGCTTGGTCAACTTCGATGAGATTCGATTACCCAAGAATCCCCCACTTCAAGCGTTAGCTAAGTGGGGGAGTGTTCAATTACTATGTTTAGAAAAAGTGCTGAAATCGAATACCTGCGTGTATATTATACCTGTAGAGGATGTCGAAAAAGTAATCAGGAGGTTGGCACCGTTCATGACTATCACAATATGGATCATTCAAGGGCTTGCAGCACTAGGTTTTGTCTACTCAGGGTGGTTGAAGGCGTTTCAGTATCATAAAGCCAAGGCCTCTTGGGGTTGGGTAAAAGACGTTTCAAAAGGATTCGTCGTCTTTATCGGGTTAGCAGAATTAGTGGGGGCACTTGGACTCATTCTGCCCCAAGCGTTGAATATCACACCTATATTAACGCCAATTGCCGCTACGGGACTTGCCGCGGTCGTTCTTTTCGGCGCCTTATTCCATGTTACACGTAAGGAATACCGGGAGATCGGCGTGAACATTGTCTTCTTCGCGTTAGCTGTATTTGTTGCTATCAGTCGTTTTCAAACCGACATCTAATTCAGTAATGATATTGTTTACCTCCAGCCAACTGGTAGCACGATAAACCAAGTCCCCTTTAACTGAAGCATTATATGGCTGCTCAAATAAAATAACTGGCATATTTCTAAGTTTAAACTCATTGGCATAATGAGGAGCATCATCAATTAACACATCTACTTTGGAGTCCATACATTCTTGCAATTTATTCTCAGTAAAAACTAGATTATGGTATTTAACCCCATTATGTTCAAGCCAACCCATGGTAACGTCACGAAACARTAAGGGACGAGCAGTAATAATGGATATATGATGCTGAATAAACAATTCCCGTAATATTTCTACCGCCATCGTGTAAGGTGATGAATTCCAATGAATATCATGACCATATTTATGATAAATTTTTTCACGTTCCGTATCGTCCCACCCATATAATCGATAAAAGTAAAAATCGTTGACATCTTCAGGGGTGAACGATAAACCAGAAGCCTTATTATAAAAATGCAAATAAGATGAAGTCGCATCAAGAATTGTGTTATCTAAATCTACTCCAATATGCAATATAACAACCCCTACTATTAATCTGTAATAAGCTTACATTACCATGTAAAGTCAATTTCGGTAAGCAGCTTAATAAAATAAGCTTCCCGTTAACCGAGAAGGCTGCCGAAACAATTGCTGTCGGCAGCCTTCTCCTGTAAAATCAATTAGCTATAGTTTCTGCTTTAGTTGAGCGGTTCATTTTTAATTGTCGGCATTCGGACAATGTTTTTGCCATCAATCATTTTAAGTAAAATATGTAAATTAATGGATTGAATTCGAATAAAATTTGCCGTTACTTATGGTAAGGTTCACCTAAACGTTCATATCAGCAAAAAATGCGAAAGGAGTTGGCAGCAACCAACTCCATTGTTGTTTTGTTTTTATAGAAACTTTACCAAACTTCTTCTTTTATTTTGTAACATGAATGGCTCTCGTTTCTTCGTTATAATCCACTTTCGCCTCTAACGCCTCAAAAATGAAACGAAGCGGCACCAAGCTCGTTCCTAATTCATTAACGAACGGCTTCTCCGGAAGCGGCACCACGGTACCATTCACTGTCGCTACATCCTTGTCTATGGTTACACCTATAGTCGTATTACCGCTAGTGATCGTGATGGTTTTTGTGTCAGCGTCCCAATCGACTTTAGCGCCGAGGGCTTCGGAAACCATACGCAACGGCACCATGGCATGGTCGTTAACAATTGTCGGTGACTCTTTTATCTCTCCGTTTATATACAGCGTCATAGAAGCATTACCCTGCTCTTCTTTCCCTTTTTCCCCTTCTTTCAATACCTTTACCGTTACTGTGTAGGCCGCCGTCACACTTTGGTCAGCTGCGAATACCCAGAAAAAGACCGGTTCCCTGAAATCCAGTGCTGTCGTTCCGCTACTCAATGGTCCTACAAATCTTCGGGACGTTAATTCTAATGACGTCACACTGGTTCCCTTAATGGTAAACGTCGGAACAAGCGCAGATACATCCGTGCCATACGGCACAGTCAATTCGATCGTCATGTTCTTCTCGTCCACCGTGCCCGTTACGCCGGGATTCAACCCTTCAAAGCTAAATGCCGTAATTGCCTTCTCTTGCGCCTTCTCTCGTTCCTCTGTCATAGTTAATACTATTACGTCATAGTTCATAGTTCTAGAATCGGGGCCCTCTACGGTATACGTTACGGGATTCGTGAAATCCTGAGCTGTCATTCCGCTCACTTGTGATTCATTGCCTACTCTCACGCTTCCCCCTTCAGTTGTTGTGAATGTCGGAACAAGCGTCTTTATATCCGTGCCATTCGGAACTTCCAATTTAATCATATGTTTCTCTTCGTCAACCACACCAGTAACGACCGGGTTCAAGCCTACGAATTTATAAGAAGTGATCTTCTTCGCCTCTTCACCCTTCAGTACCGTTACCGTATAGGTCGACGTACTTAGGTCAGCTGCGATAACATCGTACTGAACCGGGTTCGTGAAATCCTGAACTGTCTTTCCGCTCACTTGTTTTACCGGTATAGTGACTGGAATATTGAATGTTCGATGTGGAATTGAACCTGGGACGCTCCATAAAAAGGATGATTGTGCATTCGTCATCAGACTGGTCCCCGTAATTGTAAACGTCGGAACAAGCGCCTTTACATTCGTGCCACCCGGAACTTTTAATGTGATCACCTTGTTCGCTTCGTCAATGAATGAAGTAACTTCCGTATTCAATCCTTCAAAGCCAAATGCTGTAATCGACTTCTCTTGGGACTTCGATTCCGCTACTCTAACTGTTACTTCATAGGATTCTAACCTATTATCAGGCGCTACGATCCCAACCATGACTGGATGCGTGAAGTCCCGTGGTCCCACCGATAGTGGTTTTTGGATATATTCAAATACATCAGGGTATTTTTTTAATGCATCTACATCTTTAATATCAGTATTTTCAAAAAAATCTTTCATTGAATTATTCATATAATCATTAATTACTTTATCGAGTACATTATTATACCAAATATCTGAATCATTAAACATCAATCCATCTGGATCATTATACAATGCATCTAATATTTTATAATCACCTTCTTCAGGAATATAATTACTTATTAATCTTTTTCTATACTCGACTGCGCTCAAGAACTCAACACCATTTGTGTACACCCTCGAATCAAGATGCGTTACATCCGTCCCATACGGCACGTCCACTACAATCTTCTTGTTCGATTCGTCAATCGTTCCGTAGGCATTTCCTTGATTTGGAACTAAAACGTAAAACATTGTGATCTTTCCTTTAGTGTCTAGCACATCTGCATAGGCTCTATCATCTCCTTCAGGTACAAGCACTCCGACCATTGCCATTACCATCAATAATAAGATGGTTATTCCTTTTTTAATTTTTATTCGCATTTTTATTCCTCCTAGTTTAAATAGCGACGATACATGATTTCCACTTTTGGTCACACTATCACCTATTGTACATCAAGGCATAGCAAAAGCGCCTCCCCCGAATGGGGGATACGCAACGAAAAATTTGGGGCCTGAAGGAGTTCCTATCAACAGTTTAAATCATTTATTTATCAACAATTTCAAAGCTAGCCGTCAACGTAGCACCAAAGTCGCCTTTTTCCACGCCGACAGATTTAGAAATCTTGTACTTGCCATGAGCATATTTGTCGAGCTTGATCTCTAGGGTATAATCTCTTCCCGGAGACGTAGTATGTCCTTCCAGAGTCGCAGTCCCTTTGTTGTTCAAAGGCACCCACGCACCATTCTCCTCTATCTCTAAAAGGTAACTTCCTCCGTGGAATAACCATGTTGGTCCATAGTCTATCAGTTTCATTTGTAACGACTCGTCTGATGTATAGACTTGCTTATCTGTCGTCAGCATCGCATTAATCTCGTCACCTGGCACGTAGATTACGCCTATGATGGAATCACTGGCTTTTCCATCTTCCTCTATCAATTCAGTGAGCAATGTATACAAGATATCCTTTTTCTGAGGCACAATTATACTTATTTGAAAAGGGATTTTCCTCCTGATTTCATCCGCACTCCTTACATCCTCTTTATACATCTTCTCTGCTACTACACGTCTCTTTTTGAGATTATTGTCTACTTCGGTTAAGATCACTCGTATTTGCTTTCCTATCGGAAATTCCTCTATATAAGCACCTTGTTCTTCACCTGGTTTCGAATGCATGGCTATGGTTTCTGTCCAAGGTTCCTTAAATTGTGAAGGGAAATAAGCCCTGAGTTGTTCCCCTGTGTGTAGCGATGGATGTCCCGTTTTCTCATCAACTTCTTTATTTGTCCATTCAAAATCTTTATTTCCTGACTTGCAGGTTCTTTGGGAGCTAGTGTAAGCATTTCAATACAGCCAATAATAAAAATGGTCGATACAAATACCATAACTATCTTTTTCATTTCTACATCTCACAGTCTCTCGTTGATTTATGAATCTTGTCATTATAGTAAGACGCGAAGATCTCAAGAATGTTGTATGGAAAATACTAGACATCTGTTTGTTTCTCGTAATCTCTAGCAATTTGAGTGTTTGTCCTATATCAGAATATGAAACTTGACATATAGTATTGTATCGCAAAGGGGGTGCTAGCATTGGCAGTGAAAAACCAAGATGCTCTAGTAAGGATTAATAGACAACTTATAGCTATTAACAACGCCGTTCTTCTCAATAGAAAGAAAATAATTGGATTTAAAGAGACTTACCCAAGAAATGCTATGCAAAATTTATTACAGATCAGAAGGCAATTGAGGGCTATCAACAATCGAGTTCTCATAAATCAGCACACAATTGGAACTAAACTCGTTCTCTCCAAGAAAAAATTCGATAAAGTCGCCTTGAGAAGGATACTAACTCAACTTCAAACCATCAACCGAAATGTTCTTATGAATCAAAGGATGATTGATCGTCTCTTAGCGTGCACGAAATACAATGCCGAGATTAAAACGCAATTGAGAAAGATTAATAACCAACTTAAAAGAATCAGTAAGAACCTTATTCTTAGTCAACGTATTGTTGATGGCTTAATTCAGCCACCCATTGTCTCATGCCCTCCGGGCCATCAATGTGTGTCTGTGCGCTTGATTGATGGGTTAGGACTAGACTTAGATATTGATCCCAGCGACCCAAGTATTAAAATCACTGTGAGAACGTTCGGGGTACCTGTTTTATCCGGAACGATAAGTTTGAAGAATCCAACATTCAGCTTGGGCGGAGAATTTGGTCTTTTCGTTTTAGAATTGAGTTTCAGAGGGGAATTTGGAGACCTTGCTCATGGTCATTTTAGACTTATCTTGGGCGGTAGAGCATGCATCGGACCACCTATTGACATTTTACGTACCTGCACCGATTTCAACCAAATCATTTTTGATAAATAAGTCAGGCAGCAGACTTCTTCAAAAAACAACGAAAAAGAAGCTGGATCATGGATCACAGCTTCTTTTCTTGCGTCTTATCCGAAAAGAGAAATTAAACATATTGCAGGCGATACTTCATCAATTTTCAATTCCATTATGGATACATTAGTTATTCGAACATTATCCGGTAAACAGGTTTACTTCTTGTTTCATTTTTACGCAATAAATAGTATTATTGCCCAGAATAAATCAATGTATACATATATCTACCACTCAGATACATTTTACTTACCAGGCACAGGTCTTACTATAAGAAAAATAAGAAGAATCATCCCCATATACCCGAACAGCGGGTACAGATAAGTAAGGAGCGATGTAAAACCAACCTGACTGATTAACAAACAGGTAAACAATGTGGCCAGAACTACCCAATTTCGCGGGAGCGGATAGATACGCCCAATATGTCGGGTGATGCCAAACACGTTGCCAATGATCGTCGTTAATATTTCCCCGTAAATTACTAATATGAATAAAACATGAAAGAATCGCCCGAAACCTCGTATAATTTCAGCCATCGGAATCTCAACATTCAAAATCTCCGGCATCCGTGAGTGTATGGCAAAATGGCTAATCAATAGCATAACGCCCAGCCCTATGCCGCCCCATAATCCGCCCCATTTCAATATGCTCTCATCTTTCACCTCACTGCCTAGAGGCACCAAGACTGCTTGAGCAAAGGTAAAATTTAAGGCTACATAGGTAAAAGGACTGATGATCCATTTCAAATGGTTCACCGATTGCTGCGCTTGCCAATTCGCAGCTTCCCCAATACCATCCACACCAACAACACGGATGATCACAAGAACCATGAAAAATAGCATCAAAGGCATTACAAGCGAATTTGCCGCCAGAATGCCGTTCATTTCTTTCCTCATGATCAGGTAGCTCAGTAAAATACTAATGATGATGCCAAACTGGTACGGTAATCCTAGCTGCTCCTCAAAAATTGATCCAGTGCCGGACATCATCACAGCGGTTACGCCAAATAAGATGATAAACGTCAAGGTATTCGCGACTTTCCCAAAAAAATCCCCGAACAGATAATGGTTGAGCTCCTGATAGGACGACGCCTTAAGTCTATGTGAAAGTATCATCATTTTCGTACCAATCCATATAAAAAAGAACGTTGCAATCAATATGCCAACGCTGCCATATGCACCGTATATCGTGAAAAAATGCATGATGGACTGCCCTGAGGCAAAGCCTGCACCAACCACAGTCCCCATGTAAGTAGCTGCGATTTGTAAGATCATGAGCGTTTTTGGATTCATGGCTCCCCCATAGTCAAGCAGTATCTTGTACCATCTCATTGTATGTAAGACAAGACAGGATATGCCATTTATTAGGAGTGTTAACAAAGATCGCCCAACACYTTCCTAGGAAAGTGTTGGGCGAACTCTAATCGAAAATTAAAGGAAATATAAATGCAACGAATGCTGCCCAAACCCCGTAAACCGGCAAATACTTCGTAACGGTATCTTGGATGGCCAACGGTCCTGTTTTGTTTCGTAGAAAAAGCATATAGGAAACCATGATCCAAAGAAGATTGGCCCAAATCAGTATGTTTACCCCAAGGACAGCAAGTCTATTGGGCGTAATCCCATACGATGAAAGCCTGAACACGATGGCGGATAAAGCCACACTGTCAATGATAAGCGCGAGAACAATGAGGCCAACATTAATATAATCCGAAATGCTCTTTTTCTCGTCGGTGCCGCTTTCGGTAATGGAGAATATGGTAACGGCCAATACACCCAGGAGTATTCCGTTGAACGATAGGAGAAAATCGCGATCCAAGAATGGATTTTTCCCAACCACAATAACCGTTATCAGATAAACCAACAAGGTTACCAGCACAAGAGGACTAAAAATTTTGGCTATATAGGGAATAATACTTTTCGCAAGTTTAAGGTTCCTTGATACCAGGTAGGTAGCCACGATAGAAAGACCGGCAGCACCGAATACAACGACATTTCTAAAATAAAAATCTTCTATATTCATGCCGAGAAATGTAAATAACTGCATCGTGATTCCAAATAGCAGCATTCCGCAAATTGCCATGGGGGCGTAGAGTATGCCGAACTCACCGTTAAACTTAAGAAAGGCTAATCTTGTTCTGCCATTGCGATAATCATTTCCTGTAAATGCAAGCCCTACGAGTACCCATAAGAAGATGGGTAAGTGTATATAGGCCAGGATAATACTGTCTGTTTGCTCTAGCGGCAGCAGATTGAGAATGATCACAGAGAGTAGGAATGACAATCCTAGGGTGTACAGCACCTTTTTATTCGGCATATTCTTGGTTACAAAATAGATGGCAATGAAGGGAAGCACACCAAACGCAAGATTAATTGGGGCTATAGCTTCATTTTCCACAAAATGAAATAGGATCCTTGTCATGATCCCGGCCAGAATAGCTAAAATGCCCATGGAAATGAAATCTTTCTGAAGAAAGGAAGCTTTGTCGGTATGTACCGTCTCCTTGAAATGCAATCTTTCATACCACGCGGCAAGAAGCTGCGAATCAGGGTTTTGTTCCCAGGCGTATGAGAATGACTTTTTGAAAGCTTCGGGCTCTTTTCGAAATATTCGCTCCAGCTCATGGGGGTTAGCCATATTTGCAATAATCAAATTGGTATTGTCCATGATAATACCTCCTTATTCTTCCGTGTCTTCGTCCATTTTGTATTCTAGAACATCGCCAGGCTGACAGTCTAACGCCTTACAAATCGCCTCTAACGTCGATACGCGAATCGCTTTGGCTTTTCCATTTTTCAGTATGGAAATGTTAGCCATTGTGATTCCGACTCGCTCCGAAAGTTCGGTTACGCTCATTTTTCTTTTGGCCAACATCACATCAATATTGATTATAATCGCCATGTAGTCACCTCAGACCGTCAAGTCATTTTCTGATTTGATATCAATAGCCTCTTTTAAAAGCTTTTGTAGAACAGCAGCAAAAACAGCAACCACCAAAGAGACAAAAATCAAGACCATTCCGATTACGATGATACCTGGGGCATCATCTCTTTCCGCCATGAGATAGAAGAGTGGCAAGCCTACCACATACAACCCGCTGAATGAGATTGCGCAGTATTTTATTTTCTTTAATGCTTCTACAGATAGTTCTGAGAATGCTTCATTCTTGTCGATATACCTTAAAAGTTTAAAAGCCAGATACAGTGCAAAGTAAAAAGGGATCGCCGTTGCAAATAAATCGATAAAAACAAGATATTTCAAATACGTATGATCTGGATACAATTCTGCTGCATAATTCGCGATCTCCGGTACCAAAAATATGCACAAAGCAAGAACTGGGATGCCAATAAGAATAACAGCTGCCTTTAAAAAAAGTGTTGTTCCTCGTTCCATATAAACTCCCTCGCTTATGTTTAAATTTAATATGAATTTATCACAGTATTTATCGTTTTGCAATATATTTTAATTGTTATTGAATTAATTTCTATTGTTTATATCACTTTGAAATAGAAAAAAGAGCCGCCGCGAGGCAAGCTCCTTCCTTGTAATTTCATTGTATCAAACCATAAACCTGTACCCCGATCCCCAAACCGTTCCTATGTACTGGGGTTTCGATGGGAGTTCCTCAATCTTCTCTCTGATTCTGGCAATATGCACCGTTACCGTAGAGGCATCGCTCATCGCATCCATTCCCCAGATCCGCTCAAACAGCTCTTCCTTGCCAAATACCCGATTGGGAAATTGCGCAAGAAATAGCAGCAGGTCAAATTCCTTTTGGGCCAGAACGACTTCATTTCCGTTTACAAAAACGCGTCTGGCATCCTTTTGAAGCTCAAGGCCCCGAATCTGGAGCGTGCTTCCTTCCGTTCCTTTTCCAAACCGTTCCTTCATCCGCTCGAACTTTTTCAGATGGGCACCAACCCGTGCTACCAGCTCACCCGAGCTGAACGGCTTCGTAATATAATCGTCCGCACCGAGGCCTAAACCGTTAATTTTATAAATTTCCTCTGCTCTCGCCGATACCAATAGCACGGGAATATCATCCTGCTCACGAATTGTTTTTAACACTTCAAAGCCATCCATATCTGGCAGCATGATATCTAAGATAATCAGCTCAAACGCTTCCTCTTTGAGCGCTCTCAAACCAGCTGAGCCGTTGTTCACCATCTTAACGGAATAACCGCTGAGCTCCAGGTAATCCCTTTGCAGATTGGCAATACTTTGGTCATCTTCGATAATCAGAATTCTTTTCATCATAACCTCCATTCCTGTTTAGAACTTTTTAAGCGATATCATGATCCCGGTTCCCTCACCTACAGCGCTTTTAGCCCAAATTTTCCCGTCGTGGCCTTCTATAATTTGTTTAGCTATCGCTAGACCTAGTCCACTACCGCTCTTTCTTGAAGGGTCTACCTGATAAAACCGTTCAAATATGAAGGGAAGCTTGTCCTCGGGTATACCTTGTCCATTGTCTTTAATTTCAATAATCGCAGACGTTCTAGTTTCCCTGAGTATAATATCAATCTTTCCATTTGCCTTTTCTGCATACGTCATCGCATTATCCAGAATGTTTTGAACAACCCTTTTTAATCGTTCACGATCAATTAATACTTGGACTGGCTCTTGTAATTCATTTATTAACGCTAAGGTTAAATTAGCCTTTTCACATTCATATTTATGATCCGCAACGCAATCCTCGAAATAACTCGCCAAATCACTCTTTTCAAAATGGTAAGGGAGCTGGTTCAAATCGAGCTTTGAATATAAAAGGAGATCATCGATCATCGCATTGACCAAAATAGCTTTGGATCGGGCAGTTTCCAGATACTCCTCCATTTTCTCAGGCGTGTTGGCTACCCCATCGATAATGCCTTCGATATATCCTTTGATGGAAGTCACTGGCGTCTTTAAGTCATGAGAAATACTCGAAACTAAAAATTTCCGGTTATCATCATATTTTTGCTGTACATAGACAGACTCCTTCAACTTGATCCGCATTAACTCCAAGGTATTGCTTAATTCCCTAATTTCGCCTTCGCCCTCTTCGGAAATCTCGCTGCTTAGATCGCCTTCCCTGATTAATATCGCGGCGTCCTTTAATCTGGCGATCGGCAAAATAATGCCGCGTGAGAACTTATAGGAAATCCAAACATTCATCAGCAAAAAAACAACTGTGAAAAAACTGACCGTAAATATGCCAAGCAGCACAAATAAGCTTGTTTTTACCTTGATTGGTGCAAGCAACAGCAGAATCCCCGTATCGCCAGACGGAAGCTTATAATCCGCACGGTTAAACATATACGAATTGCCACCCAGCTCGATCTGATCTCGATTCGACCCACTGGAGAGCATTAGGATTTTCTCGATATCTATTTTATTAAAATTGTGAGTGGCATACAGAACCTCTCTATTGACTAAAATGATGGCACTGGCACCCAAAACGTCCACGCGATCTGCGAGCTCTTGTTGATATTTCTTATCCAAAAGTTCCTCGAACCTCAAGGTCTGCGCTTCTCTTTTGATCTCACTGATTACTGTCCTGACCTCGAACGCTTGTTGAAACGCCTTCATATCTACTTCGCGGCCAAACACTTTCGTATACGCAGCAACAAAAATAATGACGGCCAGGATCGTCAAACCAATGGAAAGCAGCACAGCCAGCGCATTCATCGTGAAAAAACGTTTCGTTAAGTGCATGTAGATTCCTTTCTAAATGTCCTTGCTGTCAAACAAGTAATACCCCGTAGTAAATAACATGATACCACAACCGGACATGATTAGAATCTGGCGGAATATTTTGAAGAAATTGATCGTTTCAGAAATCCAGAGGGTATACCAGTCGAACATCGATGTGATAAAAAAGCTCGAATAGGATGAGAACACAATGCCCAGAAAATTAAAGCCAATAAACACAAGAATGGAGAGGAAAAATACGGCTAGTCCGCCCTGAATCAGATTGGATAACAGCACGACGATAAGCGCAAACACAAAGATAGGAAAGAAAGTTAAGCCATAGGATACAATGACCTTAATAATCCCAACCAGACTGGYGGACGAAGGGTTAAATATAAAACCAGCGATAAGTGATAGTACCATGATAAATAACAGGTTCCCAGCTATAAATATCGCTAAATTCAAAACCTTCGCACTAAATACACCGAATCGGGAGACTGGTCTTAACAGTGTTATTTTCATCGTATTCGATGAGGATTCTCCGTTAAACATATCGATCGCCACAAAAATAGCAAACAGCGGTAACAGTGTATATGCAATAAACGACAGTACGGCTATAGGAAATTCAACACTGCCCACAACTCTTAGTCCAAGGCCATGCTTGATCGTAGTTACTGCAATTTGACCAATGATGACGGCAAGAATGGACAATATCGCGGCTGCCATGATTTTTTTCTTCTTAAGCAGCTTCACAGCTTCATTTATAAACGCAGCTTTAAACCCTACCATTCCTGTCCACCTCACTAACAAAATAATTCTCAAGCGACGAATAATCAGACAATATATTTTTGGTGTATTCCACGTTGACCAGCTTGCCTCCGTAAATGATCCCGATTCTTGAGCACGTTAATTCCACATCGTGAATCAAGTGACTGGAAATAAAAAAAGTCGTGCCTTCCTGGGAAAGTTGTTTGATCAACTTCCTCATTTCCAGCATCCCCTCGACATCCAATCCGTTTAAAGGCTCGTCCAAGATCAACAGTTTCGGTCTCGATAGAATCGCCGCCGCGATCCCCAGTCTTTGTTTCATCCCGAGTGAGAACTTTTGTGATTTCTCATTTTTATATTTCAGCATCCCCGTGATTTCAAGACATTCATCAATTCTTCGCTGATCAACTTCTGGATAGAATCTCGCAAACACTTTCAGATTATCATTAGCCGTCAAATAGGGATACGATTCTGCTGTTTCAATCAGACAGCCAACATGTTTCATCGCATTGACATAGTCTTCTGAGACGCTCGCTCCGAAAATCTTCACATCGCCGCGATCCGGCTTCATAAGTCCTGTGATCATCTTCATGGCTGTGGTCTTCCCTGCACCATTGGGTCCTAGAAAACCGAAGATATCCCCTTGATCTACATCTAAGTTCAACTCGCTGATACCCCGGCCATTCTTAAATGACTTGGTTAAGCCTTTAATTTCAATCGCCTTGACTGTCAATTCATCATCTCCCTAAAAATGCTCAGGAAGCCGCATCAGCAGCCTCCTGAGAATCATTTCTATTCAAATACGCGTGTAAATTCTCCGTCATACGAAGCTTTTACGCTAGATTTAATCATGTTTCCATCCGCACTACCTATATTTATGTTCAAATAAATCTTGCCAGCAGGGTTTGGATGAATCATGCCACTTTTTTGCTCACCCTTCGCATCTGTGTAAGTAAATGTTGGAGATGTCGCTGGATTGTATTCAAAGTTAAAGGCATCCTTGTTTGGATACTCGCTTTCAAAACCTGGTTTTACAGATTCGGAATACTTTCCTGTTACTTTGTCGCCTTCTACACTTGTGATTTCAACGGTTCTCTCGCCAATTTTCACGAACTTACCGTCTTTGTCCAAAACGATATCATTCTTATAGGTTCCCACATATTTACTGCTGAATCCGTTTGTACGGCTAACTTTCTCAACTTTTGCAGTAGCTAGGTCAGGCTTCGTAATCTTCGTACTGCCAATCTCAGAAAGCTTAACCATGATATTTAGGTTCAAGTCATGCTGAACACCATTTTTATCTTTTCCTGACAGCGTTATATCACCCGTCAGATTTTCCAGATAGCCTGCTTTATTTTCAGAGGCCGTACCTACAACCTTTTTCACGAAAATATCGCTCTCGATGGCCGGTAAGTCTCTCTCATTATCAAGCATTTGTTTGATGCCGAATGAGCTGACAGCATTCACGATGGCCGGCACCTGTGCCTCGGACAAACTTCCCGAATACACTTTGCCGCCATCCGTCCCTTCCTCTACTTGTACATAATCTTTCAAAGAGCCAACCACAGCGTCAACAATTTTCTCTACCTCTGCAGCTCCGTTTTCTTTAAAAGGGTTTCTGAATTCAGCTGGACCTTTAAGGTCACGGTTCATATAAGCCGGATTTTCAAATACGTAATATGTATTATCCAATGCGTTTTTATTAATGGATTGCTGCTTGTCGGAATACGAATAATTGGATGTGGTCTCACCCTTGGCATTTTTAGTTACCTCGGTGTTCTCTGACACCTGGTTTACCGTGTCCATTTTCGAGAACGAGGAAGATTGAAGCAAGGTTTGATCATTATCTTTCAAAGTATACAGCGTCTCTACCGTAAAGTTGTTCAAGCCATTTTCCATCATTGCAGCCGTATTTTTGGCTGAATCCTTCAAACGGTCATACCCAGATCCAAGCAGCGCATCAGCGAAAGCGGTAGATACGAATAGACAGGCTCCAACCGTAAATGAAAGTACAGTAATTGATTTTTTGCTAAGTTTCATCTCTTTGCTCCTTTAAACACAATTTTCGGGAAACGTTTCCTTACTTTTATTCTAATACAAGCTTATTGAATCCATATGAATGGATTATTAACAAAGTATTAACTCTTTTTACCCGTTAACCATCGGTTTATCCCAGGAAATAAAGTAACGGTAATAAAATCGGCGTCGAATAATTGCCCCGGGAAGTACCTCATGTGCCAATTGGCGAATCTCATTTAGTGACTCTTTAGGATCTGTCATCCGAACACCAGGATCTTGCATCCCGCCATGGAGTCGGTCCACGATACGGATTGGGAGAAGAAAAAGTCCGGAGATGACCAAATCCATAATAGATTTGTCAGCTGCAATACCAACAATGAGGAGCCGACCGCCAGGTGCGAGAACTTGGCGCATTTGTAACAGTGCGCTTCTCAGTTCCATATGGTGCAATGTCGCTACACAGATGACCGTAGAATAACATTCCTCTTGTGAGGGGACTGGCATGGCGAGGAAGTCCGTGTTTACGAGCGACACATTCGATGCTGCAGCAAGTCGCGTTTGCGCGCGCTCAATAGCTATCGTATCGGGGTCGATACCGATAACCTGTTGAGCGAAAGGTGCGAGACGTTGAAGTAGCAATCCATCACCACACCCGATGTCGAGCACTCGTCCACCGCGTACCTTTGCGTCTTCCACTAACTCCTCGTGAAATACAGTATTGTGATTCCAATATTTCTCCAGTGCTATATTCACTCCCCTACTATTTCGATCGTAGTTTACCTCAAGCCTCTCCATATAGACACTTTAATTCTTATAAAGTTTCATTTTTGGGTATTTTATCCACGAAATAAATTTACGTACCAAATCTGTTATCCGGATGTTCAATGGAAAAAGACAGCCGATAAACCAGCTGCCGTCATGTCGTGATTGAACTATAGTTCATCGTTAAGTGTTTAAATTGATTGTCATTCTGCACTCAACCTGGGAACAACATCTCCGTATTAAGCGTAAAGCCTTCGATCACGGCATCCTCGTCAACCTCAATCAAAATGCATCGTTTCCCCTGATAATTCACCTGTTTCACGTACTTCAAGTCTTGCGGACTGATCGAAATCGTAGCTACCTTCGTATCAATCTTTATCGATTTCGAAGTAAACTTGGGAATAACACTGCTCGCTTTGAACTCATAGTTTCTGTCATCAACGACCGTCTGGAACGCTTGTTCCACCTTTTCCTTCGTCACGTTCTCTACGCCACTCGCCGTCAGCATGCGTTCCACGTCGACATAATCCAGCTTCGGAGGCTCTTCCCCCTCATTAGACTCTACAATTTTATGTACTGCCTCGTACACATGAGCGATCGTGGAGGCATCAAGCTGTGCTCCCGCCACTTCCTTCACGATTTCCTCGAAAATAGCTCTTTCTTCATGCGCCGTCACAGTCTTCTCGGCATTCAATACTTGATCGATGAACTGCCAATTCGGCTCATTGGCTTTCCCCATGCAATACAATATGCGATTCACGTCAGAGTAGTTGTCCGTCACACTTGGATATAAAAATCCTTGCTCCGGCGTGTTCAATTTGATGATAGGATCGACGAAGACATTGTACTTATATTCCCTCTCGACATAATCGAACATGAGGATTTTACGCTGTTGCTCCGTGGAATTCACGCTGCACAAAATGAACAGATGCGAGAACATCTCGTCCTTCTCGCTCTCCTCGGCAGCTTCGTTCCTTTTCTTGGTCGGACGGGCCACTTGGCCGCGAACAAAAGTAACCACCATATCTCGTTCATACTTGGTATCCTTCAGCATTTTCTCTACCAACAGGATCATCAGATCTTGCCATTCTTCCGGATCACCGGTCACCAGCGCTTGATGAAGTAGTTCACGCGAAGGCTCCTCCGCTTCGTGCTGGAACTCTAACTCGATCATCTTCTGATCCAATTCGCCAGTCAGCAGTTTCTTGAAATTGCCCATATATAGCTCCTGCTTTTCCCTATCCAACATCGCAAACGGCTGACGTTCGTGATGATAAATCTCGCTGCTATCCTTCATGATATATACGTTAAGGATATCGTATATCTTTAACAATTCGTGGTCCAACTTAAGCTGCTTTCGAATATGCGCGAGTTCCTTTTTGTTCATGGTCCTTCAGACAACCCCCAACTAGTTTTATGAAACGGTCACAAAAGCAAATGCCCTTCAGAGAAGGGCATCTCACTTTTTACTTTTTTATTATGGTGTCTTCAAGCCAAGTATGCAACACTTTCAATATGTGGCGAGTAGAAAGTGACAAACAAACATGTCTGTATCCGAAGAGTAAAGCTTGACTAAGAAATTTATATTTGATAAAACGATGCTACGACTAAAGAAGGCGGTGTAATTGATGGGGAAACCAATAACATTCAGCATTATAGGTGGTGGAGGCTTTCGCGCACAGTATTTTCTAAGAATTGCAAAGGCTCTTCCAGAACAATTTTGTGTTAGCGGAATGGTAATTCGTGACGAATCCAAGGGCAGGGCGATGGAAGACTTATGGCAAGTGACTACTTATCGGACACTGGATCAGCTCTTAGTAAATGAACAACCGGACTTTGTTGTACTATCTATCAATGCATCGGCCGCTATCGATTATATGCTGCAGCTGGCGAAACGAGGAATTCCTGTACTTACAGAAACACCTCCTGCACCTAATCTGGATGGTTTGCTGCAGCTGCACAACAACCTTACCCGTCAAGGCGCGCGAATTCAAATTGCTGAACAATACCAATTTCATCCTATACAAGAAGCCCGACATAAGATTATTATGTCAGGACAATTAGGCAATGTTAATCAAGTGACAGTATCCATATCTCAGTTCTATCATGCAGTAAGCTTAATACGGAAAATGTTAGGAGTGCGCTTTGAAGAAGTCAGTATTAAGGGAATGAGATTTGAATCCGATTGGGTCGCTGGGCCGAACCGAAGTGGTCCGCCTACAGAAGATAAATTAATCAAGTCAGAGAGAGATTTAGCTTGGTTGGATTTTGGTGGAAAGCTGGGGATTTACGATTTCACCAAGGATCAACATCGTTCATGGACCCGTTCAAACCATCTATGTATTAGGGGGGAACGGGGGGAAATATTCGATAATCGGATTAGCATACAAGATCCATTCTGTAAACAGATTCAAATGGAATTAAAGCGCATCAATAAAGGTGAGTATGAGAACGCGGAAGGCTATTTCCTTAAAGGAATTATGGCGGGAGAACAATGGGTATATGAAAATCCCTACATACCTGCTAGGTTATATGACGATGAAATTGCTATTGCAGTCTGTTTGAAGAAGATGGCGGTTTATGCCGCGGGAGGACCCGGATTTTATGGTCTTCCGGAAGCTTCTCAGGACCACTATATCGGCATGCTGATTGAGCAGGCTATTAGATCCGGGAAGACAGTAATGTCGATTCGACAACCATGGGCTGATAACGAATGATAAGTAATGGCACCCCCATTCGGGTGCCATTACATTTGGCCGTTAGAGTGGTACTGGTCACTTTTCACTTCCCCCATCGTGTAGAGTCATTCTAAAATGTTGTTGTGTAACCTCTAACCTGATTTCCGATCTAACATTTTGAAGTTATCGCTCCAATTTCCCCAGACTTCTCTAAGTCTTTCTCACCCCTCAGCGAGTAAAAAAATATCATCTAAAGGAGTGAGTTTCATGTCCCATACCAACCATGCATTCTTTGAATATAAAAATGATTGAGGGTACGATGAATAGGATGCAAGAAAGCATCCCGGATTCATCCCGCCAAATAAGCTTCCTTCACTTGATCATTAACAAGCAATGTCTGGGCATCGTCCTCCAAAATAATTTCACCGGTCTGAATGACATAGCCGCGGTGGGCGATTTGCAACGCTTGGTAGGCGTTCTGTTCTACAAGCAGAATCGTCATCCCGATGCGGTTCATCTCCTGGATGATTTCAAAGATTTGATCCACGATGACTGGAGCCAAGCCCATCGACGGCTCGTCGAGCAACAACAGCTTAGGCTTCATCATGAGCGCACGTGCTATGGCAAGCATTTGTTGTTCGCCTCCACTCATGGTGCCACCTGCCTGGTGCAGACGTTCTCTCAAACGCGGGAAGTATTCGAAGGACTGTTCCATACGCTCTTTAATCACTTTTTTATCTTTAACTGAAAATGCGCCCATTTCCAGATTTTCCTTAACTGTTAGCCTCGGGAATATGCGCCTGCCCTCCGGGACATGCGCAATGCCTTCCAGCGCTGTTTGATGGGGCGGCCAAGCCGATATGTTGCGCTCATTAAATAGGATGGAGCCCTTCGTTTTCACCTGACCGCATATGGATTTAAGTGTTGTGGATTTCCCCGCTCCGTTACAACCGATCAACGTGACAATTTCCCCTTCATTGACATGCAGTGAAATTCCCTTTAATGCTTGAATACCTCCATAGTAAGCTTGGACCTCTAGAAGCTGCAGTAAGCTCATGATTTCACCTCTTGACTTAAGGCACTTTTCCCTAAATATGCTTCAATCACACGCGGATTCGAACGAATCTCATCAGGGGATCCTTCCGCTATCTTTTCGCCGTGATCCAGAACTAGAATGTGATCGGAAATCTTCATCACGAGCTTCATATCGTGCTCAATTAATATAATGGACATGCCCAACTCCTGCCTAATACTGCGAATAAGCTCGGTCAGTTCATTGGTTTCACGCGGATTCATTCCTGCGGCGGGTTCATCCAGCAGTAGTATTTTCGGTTTAACGGCAAGCGCTCTTGCGATTTCAAGCCGTCTCTGCGCGCCGTAAGAAAGGCTGTTTGCATTCTCATTGAGTTGAGACTCGAGACCCACATATTGTAATAATCGGTAGCCTTCATCCATCGCATTTTGTTCCTCAATCCGAATTTTACGAAGACCAAGTAACGTGCTTACGACTCCGCCTTTTAGATGAATGTGCATGCCGACCATCACATTTTCAAGAACAGTCATATTTCCAAACAGTCTAATATTTTGAAAAGTACGTGCTATGCCCATGGCTGTAATTCGTTCCGGCTTCACCTTCAGGAGCGATTTCCCTTCCAATTCAATAACACCCTCATCAGGCGAATAAATACCGGTGATCATATTAAAAAAAGTTGTTTTCCCGGCACCGTTCGGACCGATAACAGCAGAGATTTTACCCTTTTGAAATTCAAAATGAACACCGTTAACGGCTACCAGTCCGCCAAAGCGTTTGACCAAATTATGGACACGCAAAACGGTCATTTGGCGATCCCTCCGCTATGAGGATTTACTTGCTGCACGGCAGTTGATGAAGCCCGGTCCTGAATGAGCTTTTCGTTCACTTTACGATTCCTCGCGGAAATCAATCCATTCGGCCTAAATACGGCAAAGAGGATGAGAATTGCCCCGAAAATAAACCGCTGCATCTTGGATGGAGATAAGGCATAAGGAATGCGAACAACACCTTGTTGTGTTAATTGATTTAGCCAATTGGTAAGTTCCGTAAGCACCTGTATGTTGAGAATCGTGATGAGTGCAGCTCCAAGTATAACGCCGGGAACACTCCCCATTCCTCCTAACACCACCATGACCAATATCGTAATGGACTCCAGCAAAGTAAAGCTCGACGGATCAATAAATGTTTGCTTGGCTGCAAAGACAACTCCCATCATCCCGGAGAAGGAAGCCCCCACTGCGAATGCGGTCAACTTCGTGCGAATCAACGGAACCCCCATGGATTGTGCAGCAATTTCATTCTCCCGTACAGCTTTCCATGAGCGACCTATTCGGGAATGTTCAAATCTTTTTACTCCGAAAATCACAAAGGCCAAGATCGCGATCACAATGAAATAAAATTGATGAGGATGCGTAAATTCAAATCCGAACAGATTCGGAGGATTGATCGAGGATATACCTTTGGCACCATTGGTAATGTTAACCGGCTTCTCCAGGTTGTTGAAGATGATACGGATCATTTCCCCAAAGCCCAAGGTCACGATAGCCAGATAATCTCCTTTCACCCTGAGGACGGGCAGGCCGAGAACGACTCCGAACAGCGCAGCTATAAAGCCACCGATTAGAATAAACACCCAAAACGTAGAGCCCGAAAGAGGAAATAAATCCCCTGGAAGGAAGTAATTCGCCTGAACCGTAGAGAAGATCCCATAGGTATAAGCTCCAATCGCGAAAAAGGCGACAAAACCGAGGTCTAGCAGCCCTGCGAAACCGACCACGATATTCAGCCCGAGCGCCATCGCGATATAAATCCCGCTCTGTGTTGCAACTTCCATGTAAGACTCGTAGGCAGGACCTCCCGATGAAGCAAACGGAATAACTAGAATGAGCATGACTCCGCCGAGCATCCATTTGACTTTATTGGAGAATGAGGTGTAGTAAAGCAAAAGTAACGATGCCAGCAATAATAAAAAGGCTATGACCGATTTAGCCGTCATATAGACACTTAGTGCTGTAACCGAAACAAGAAGGACAAGGATCAGGGCTTGCATGTAAGAGTTTTGCGCTAATGCCTGTTTCATTTTATCCATACTGGGCGGGTCACCTACACTTTCTCTTTGACAGCTTTGCCAAACAGACCTTCGGGTTTAAAAATCAATACGATGATTAGAACCATAAAAGCAAACACATCTTTATACTCGGAACCGAAGTTTCCGTTCGTTAGTAAGCCCAGATTAGAAGAAGCGAACATCTCTAATATTCCAATCACCAGTCCGCCGAACATGGCGCCGCGAATGTTTCCAATACCACCAAGCACAGCTGCAGTGAACGCTTTCAACCCTAATATATAACCGATATATGGATCGATCGTACCGTATTGCTGCGCAAATAATACCCCAGTAGCACCGCCTAAAGCTGAACCGATAAAAAAGGTTAGAATAATGATTTTATTCACGTTGATTGACATCAGTGACGCCGTTTCACGATCTTGCGCAACCGCACGCATGGCTACTCCCCATTTGGTACGATTGATAAAAAAATCAAGACTGATCATCAATAATATAGCCACTGCGATGATGATGATCGTATTGGTTTTCAAAGAAGCGTCTCCCATCCATGGTCCAAGAGAAGAAGTGCTGATGGTCATATTTTTATCAAATAAAGTAATACCGCTTACGATGTAGTTTCCTGTTCTCAATTCGGAGATAAAGCGTACGAGATCTTGAACCACGAATGAAACACCAATTGCGGAGATCAATGTAATTAGCTTAGGCGCATTTCGAAGAGGCTTATAAGCAATACGTTCAATTCCGACCCCCAACAATCCCGTAAACAGCATAGCAATAATGAGGATTAGTAGGTATGCAACCCATCCCGGCATGCCACTAAGCCACCCTGTCGTATGAAAAAGGAACAATACCCCGGTCCCGACGAACGCTCCCGTCATAAAAATCTCGCCATGCGCAAAATTGATCAATTCAAGAATACCGTATACCATGGTATAGCCTAAGGCAACGACCGCATAAATAGCTCCTAAAGCAAGCCCGTCGATCAATACTTGGGGAAGTGAGTGCAGGATGTTTAGGATCATGAAGCTTCTCCTTTCGTAGGTGAACAAACTGTAAAGAGGTATATCTATGAAGCACATACCTCTTTACCTTTAAGTTATAATGAGATCAGGTTTACTTCCCTACTTCGGAAATCATGGTACCCGGATATTTCGCACCTTCAAATTTGTAGATAAATACTTTGGCGAATGTATTGTCGCCTTTCCCATCAAAGGAAACCTTTGTGGCAACGCCTTGGAAGTCTTTGGTGGCGCGCACCGCATCACGAACCTTGTCGCGGGCAGGGACTTTCCCACCGTCTACACTGCTTGCCGTTTTAATGCCGTTAAGAATGATCGTCATACAGTCATAAGCGTATGCGGAGTAACCATCCGGAGCTTTGCCGAATTTGGCCTTGTATTGATCGGCCCATTTCTTGCCGTCTGCTGTTTTGGTAATATCCGTGGAGATGGAAGCGTACAAGGCATCTTTAACTTTATCGCCGGCTACATCAACCAAACCTTGCGTATCCCATCCGTCAGCCCCCATGAATGGAACCATGATTCCTTTGTCGCGGGCCTGTTTGATGAGTAGACCTCCCTCCGCATATAATCCTCCGAAGAAGATAAAATCCGGTTTCTTGCTAAGCGCAATGTTAAGCACACCGTTGAAATCCTTCTCGCCAACGGTAATGCCTTCATAACCGACAACGGTTGCCCCCTGCTTCGTAGCAGCGTCTTTAAATGCTTCTGCCAAGCCTTGTCCATACGCTGTTTTGTCTTGAATGACGAAAATGTTTTTGGCTTTCACGGTTTTAATCGCATAATCAGCAGCGGCAGGTCCTTGGAAATCATCCCTTGCAACGATTCGGTTTACCACTTTCAGATTACGGTCGGTTACTTCCGTTGCCGTGTTGGACGGCGAAACCATGACAATATTGTTCTTCTCATAGACGACGGAGGAAGGAATAGCTACACCAGAGTTCATATGACCGACGATACCGAGGATCCCTTGATCAGCGCTGATGATCTCGGCGTTCGCTACGCCTTTCTTTGGATCTCCTTGGTCGTCATAAGGGACAAGTTGCAACTCAAAACCCAGCTTCTCAAATTCCGCTTTATGGTCATCTAATGACAGCTGAGCACCTAGCTTAATTGCTTCCCCTTGAACGGCGCTGCCTCCCGATAATGGGGATTGGGTCGCAATTTTGATGACCTTCTTACTGGCTGTTTGAGGACTTGCACTTGTGCTCGTAGTTGTGCTTGTTCCAGTTCCGCACCCCGCCAACAAACCTAGGGCAAGCGCCGATAATGAGATCATATTAAACGTTTTCTTCAAAATCATGATACAACCCCCTCAGATAGTTTATTACGCAAAAATACCCGATATCGCAGCGTTCAGAACTTCTATTAAGAGACGAAGTTCATACAAATCTACTCTATCGGCGTTTTTGAATAACATGAACCTTACAGAATTATAATAATGAAATCGGAAATTTATGTCAATATAGCTGACATAAATAATATATTTCTATGAATTTATTCTGATTTTTTATTTTATATGACATACTTTGATATATAATCTATCATAAATCGACAAAATATCCGTTATTATTTTTAATTTTAGAAATAACCTCGAAAAATAAGCCAACCGCAATATCCGGCTGACTAACCGTAATATTCCAGAGATCAAGAAGTTCATCGGTAGCTATGTGGAAAAGGCTTTATTAGGGAATGGACCAATTCCTTCTTTAGAAATGACCATTATAGGTGATTCTGGCATGATCAGTTGCAATGATAACGAGGGCTGGTTACTTATTTCCTAGTATACGACCAAGCTCTTGTAAGGAAGCTGTGGCGAGTTAGATTGGCATAAAACAAGCACCATCTAATGATGATGCTTGTTACTTGTTCTAATAACTGTTTAGATCATCGCTTCATCTTTAACTACGACACTTTCCAGCACATCACCTTGAATTTGTGGATTATATATGAGTACGTGAATGGGAATATACTATACATGCATTATTGCGGGTATTACTTCACTTTAATACAATTGATTTCAAGTATGCTGGAAGACAGTTCATTAATTCAGCTTTAATGTGAAATTAATATTTTTAAAGGGGATTAAAAATGTTGAACATGATTAAAAAATTGGAGTGGAGTGGGCGCTCAATATGATTCTTTTGATGCTTCTGATCTTATGTTCGCCAATCATCATAAGCTTTGTATGGGTAATCAGCAAATTTTACACAAGCGAGTACAGCAAAGAAACCAAAAAGGGTTTCTTCAAAGTTAGAAAAAACAAGGGGGATTATGGAGAATATCTTACGGCTTCCATCTTGCAAAAAGTTCCTGGTTATCATCGCATGGTTCTCAACTGCTATATTCCTACAGGTGAAGAACAGACGACTGAAATAGATTTGATTTTCATTCATGAAACAGGCATCTATGTGATGGAATCGAAGAATTATAGTGGCTGGATATTTGGTGACGAAGAAAACTATAAATGGTGTCAATCTTTCCCAAGAGGGAAGAAGCAGTTCTTTTATAATCCAATTAAGCAGAACAAAACCCATATGGATGCACTGCAGAAAAAGGTATCTTTGGATGTACCTATGACATCGGTGATAGTATTTAGCGAACGATGTGAACTGAAAAAGATTGAAGTTACGTCCCCAAATGTTTATGTGCGCAAGCGTGGAGACATTAAAGGATTGATGAAGAAATTGCTCTCGGATGTCCCAAAGCGAATGACTAAAGAAGAAATAGATCGTGTACATAATGAATTGAAGTTGTTTTCAATGGTATCGGAGGAAATAAAAACGAATCATATTATGCAGATTTCTTCGATGAAGCAATAACCTATAACTGATTTACTCGAGAGGCTCGATGTGGGCACCTTTTCGCTCTCGAGCTTGGCGAGGATCGGCTTGAGCTGCTAATGCACCTTTTCGAGTTGGGCAACCTTTCGAATCCTAATAATCACTATTAGTTCGTAGATGAGTTTAAAGGTGTTCTTGGTATTGAAGAAATGAGCTAAAATAATCCCTGAACCTGATCAACAGGCAAGGGATTATTTTTTCATTAGAATTATTTATTCAATTTCATATCAAAAATGCCTTGAATCGGAGGCGTTATACCTGAGTAAGTCAAATCTATCTTTGTAAAATTCAAACTAATGGCTTCGTTCGTATTGTCAAAGTTATAATGGGTGATCAACACATCAGTTAACTTAATTCTCAAAATGGGCGCGGGGGATGGACCACGAGATACGAACACAATCTCGCCATCTGCCAAGTGTTTTCCTTGTAGCATATCCATAAATAGAGGGATTGAAGAGGCGTCGAATAGTTTCTTGACCACAAACTCATTGAATTCGGCTTTCCCAGCGCCGCCACCGCCGCCGCTTCCTATCGTTACCGTTTGAGAAGCATCAATTTGAACGCCAGAAAGTACAATCCAATTTTCATAATGCTCCGCTGTCGACTCCCCTTTAACGCCGCCTATTCTCATATATACATCGTAGTTATTAACAGCAGTTCCGTAAACTGCAGGCCCGACAGCGCCATCGGCTCCGTCTTTGCCGTTAACACCGTCTTTGCCGTTAACACCGTCTTTGCCCGCTGGCCCTTGCGGACCCGTTAGTCCAGTCGGTCCCTGCGGCCCCACAACATTCCATGAAATTTTCTGTTCATTGATTCCGCATGATGTGCTTCCATCTGTCAATGTGATCTGGCCGCTGTCTTTAGCGCACGCATAGATAGTTTGACCGCTGAAATCGGGTTTTACGGCCGCATACACGGTAATGCATGAGAAAATCAGAACCATGACGCTAAACAAAATCACAAACGTTTTTTTGCTGATATACAATACACATCGCTCCCCCTAGTTAATGCATGCAATTTCTATGTATATTAACTGAAGACAATTTTATGTTTTTAAATATCTTGGCATTGGCTAAATAAAACAAGCAGACCGCTGCGTGCCTGCTTTCATGTGTACTATTCAACTATCGTTCTTCGTTAGTTCATCTCTCTTCTCTCATAAGTAAATACAGCAAAACAATAGGTATAATATTAATTCCTAATGTAAACTCGCTATTTATTGAACCAAAAGAAAATTTACTTAATACTTCATAGCTCGCTTTGATTTTAAATGATGATTCAAAAATATCAATATTTAGTGAGAGATAGGTTCCCACGCCTGATAATAACGCAAATGAAAAAAAGCCCCATTTTATACTTACAATTTGAATTAATTGAGTAAGAATTGACCACTTAAATGATACTTTATTACCGATAAAAATCAATAACCCGCTTAAGAATGAATGAGTACTCACCATAATTCCTAAAAATGAAGAGAAAGTAAAGAAATTTAGATAAATATGGAAAATAAAACCCAGTAAACCAAAAACCATTTCCAAAAATCCTAAAATAAAAATATATTTTCTTTTCATGAAAATTGCTCCAATTCACTTTATATATGGGTGTCTACCGATGTTATCTTGCCCGTTACTTGAATTAATAATGAGGAGCTGCCTCAGGAAGCATGCCCCTAAACTATCGTTACCCGTTAGCTTAGCATTCTGTGAGTTCAAAAGTCCGTCATGCAAGGACTTCCGGCCGTTAAGAACGATACCTTGACTGAAACAATTCCTTGCGGTTTCTTTTATAAGATTCGATTCTGATGCCAGAAGTAGAGTATAGTAGGAGTAGTTAAAAATATATTCCAGGAGGCTACAGCCATGTCACAGGAAATTTGGATTAATCTGCCGGTCAAAGATGTTGAGAGGTCAACCGCCTTTTTCAATGAGATTGGATTCAATGCGGTGAGCGTTGGTAACGAGAGAGCCAAGCTTGCCATAGGCCAAACAACGATTCTACTGTTCCCGGATGAGGTGTTCGAGAAATTTACAGGTTCAAAAACCGCAGATACTTCCCATAGCGCAGAAGTAATATTTTCCATTGGTGCTGAAAGCAGAGAAGAAGTAGACGCCTTTATTCAAAAAGTAGAGTTTGCCGGAGGAAGCATCTTTGGCAAGCCGAGTGAAATTGACGGCTGGATGTACGGCGCAGGATTTGCCGACCTGGACGGTCATCGCTGGAACCTACTGTACATGGATGAGAGTAAAATGCCGAAACGTTAATGGAAACGCCGGTCACCTGCTTAGGGTCACCGGCGTTTTTTTACACCTCGTATAATCTCATATCTGTCATTCAAATCAAAATCGTTGCTTAGAATGAAAAATTMGTGGGTTAAACTATACAAATCACTTGGGTTAGCCCCTGTTAATTTATTAGCCTTACATAAACTATATTAACACATATTGGAACTAACCTGCCCATTACTTGAACAGGCTGCCCAGTATCTCGTCAGAAGGTGTTGTTTTTATGCTATCCTTTCCCGTTACTGCAAATATTTACGTCCTTCTTCTAGATGATTGAATTTTAATCCTCTCATTATATCCGCGTCACTAGGTCCAATCTGAATCCATTGTCCTACTCCTCTATCCGTATACGTATAGTAAACGCCAGGTTCATCTTTAAAAAGTACATATACTCCCATTTGAGGCACCTTCCCAAAATATGCTTTAATCTCAGAAACTTCAGATACTTCGTAATGCTTTTCGTTAATTAGATATGCTTGTAATTCCTTCTCAAGTTTGCTTTTTTTTACTTCAAAAAAAATATATATCGAGCTTATTAACAATAAGATTATACAAACGCTACCCCAGAGCCCTCTCCTTTTAATCATTGCCATCCTCCTAATAAAGAAAATATCTCTTCATATAATAATAACAGAGCTGCCACCGCCAATCTGGCTATTTCGCATAATTGCCCGTTAGCGGAGCAAAGGGCTGCCACACGGCAGCCCTTTCGAAATTGAACTATCGTTCCTCGCATAAGCCGCGATGCGGTTAGTTGATATTCTACATCCCCGAAATACCACGGGCAGACCAAGGGCGCTAGCCAGAAGCGTGAATACGGTGTTATCGGATATTAATGCCTTCTTGAGACACTTTTAAAATGTTATGTTTACTCGTTTTGAATATCTAAAATATAAAATCCATATTACTCCTACAATGATAATTAGCATCAACTCAAGAACATCATATTGTCTTCTATTTGAGAAAAAGAAATCAATTATTGCAAATATTATTGTTATTAACTCAGTTATGATTGTAATCAATGGCGCACTTTTGTTCTTCTTTAATAAATTAAAAAGAGACATGATAATAAGAACTTCTAGTAAAATGTAAGAAACAACATCATACACACTTTCAACATCCCATTCTAGGACCTCTTCTATCATCTTGAAAATGTAATATGGATTGATCGAAACTCCAACAATTGAGTAACTCACATAGAATAGAAGCCAGCCTCTGATTCCCGCTAGGTTTTTCTGTATTTGCACGTATGTTGCCACCTTTTTCTTATGAAACACCCTATTTGAACTGCTTATATTTTTTAATGAATTCAGGTATTTGTTCTACACCCTCCATCCAAAAACCATAACAAGCTGTTGCATCTCCTTCAGGCGATGTGACATTCGTCTTTTCGGCTGGAGAAATATAATAAGCTATAGACGATACCGGCAAATTAGAAATATCGTCAATTATTTGCCATTCACCCCAGCTAGTTAAAGGCGGAGTATACTCATCTTCATAAATGGAAGCGGACGTCTGTAGTCGTATATAAAAACTCCCATCTTTAATATATCTAAATATATTTTCATGTTCTTCATAAAGTACAATGTCTTGATCAAATTCAAATCCAATTTCTTTAATCGCCTCAACGAATTCGTTTTTAATCTTTTTTATTTCTACTTCATTTATCTCTCCGTTTAAAAACTTGCTTTGTAATTTGCCTCTGTCCATCTAACAATTTACCCCTTACCTAGAATAATTCTCTTATTATATCCCTCTTTCAGCATCAAAAACCTATATTACCCTTTTTACCAAGACCTTGGGTTGTTGAACTATTCAGCACGTTACTTGAATGAACAAAAAAATAGCTGCCGCCGAGGCAGGCTCCCTCACTAACGTTATCCGTTAGATTCAATGTCCGTATGCTCCTATGCTTTACTAGCAACATGTCTCTACTGGGATTCATAGCCCCCACCTTTTCATAAAATGATAAATACTTAGGCCTCCCTAAACTGGGAGGCCTAAGTATTTATTCAGAACTATCCCACTGCTCGACAAGAGGAGCTCATTTATTAGGAGCAGCTTTTTCTTCATCAAGATTTATTTTACGACATCGAATAAAAGCCGGATCTAAGCCATTTCCTAATGAGCCGTAAACATTATTTTCTCTAGGGTCGATCAACTCATTGTTCTTATAGTAGATTCTAGGGGTTTCCCAAAGGGCCTTTAGCGCCTGACCCATTGGCATTTCATGGTAATGATCTGGCCACATCGTTTTAATGTGTTGTTTGACAAGCGGATAGTACTTGGAACTGATACCGGGGAATATATGATGCTCCGTATGATATGAGAAGTTAAAGTGAAGAACATCTACCCACTTCGGAACTGTTACAGTAAGGCTGTTGGCCAATGGATCATTAATTGGTACATGCGGGTTTAGAAAATGGTGTGTTGAAATATAAGCCATTAATATAAAGTTTCCAATGAATAAGGGAAGCAAAAATACAAAAAACCATTTTTCAAATCCCATTAAGAATAGTAAGGTAATCCATGTCGCCAATGGAATAATGAACTGAAACCAAACCTTTGATTGTGTCGTTGGATTAAATTGTTTAATAAAACGAATAAACATTCGGCTGGAGTGGACGTTGAACCCAATCATCAAATAACCAAAACTGATACATGACCGGACAAACAATGGAAGTCGATAAGCCCTTCTCAAGAAACGATTTTTAGCGAGTTTTTCCAAGGTTGGTAATGAATCGGGATCTTGCTCATTTTTTTGAGTGTGAACGTGGTGGGTTGCATTATGCCACTTTCGCCAGAGATTCGGTCCGATTATTAAAGGAAAGAAAGCAATCGCACCCAGTATGTCTTGGAGCCAAGGTTTTCTTACAACTGTATGATGTAAAATCTCGTGACCTAGGATACCCATTCCAGCAAAACTGGCTCCTAATAGAAGAGCAATTATCAGACTTATCCATAGATTCAAATCAAATAAACCTATACTAAGAATCCCCGAAAAAACGACCATCAAATAGGCTAGACCGCCAAATAGGCGAGCAGGGACAGGTTTAAATGCCTCTTCTGGCAAATGTGGGGATATTCGCGCTGAATACCATCCAAGTGAATGAAGTTCCCTCATAAATAGACTCCCTCCATTGTGAATCTACACATGCGATGGCGAATCCACTTTCTCGAAATCATACTTGGTTAATAATTCTTCTAGAGTAATATTCCCAATATCCTTTGTATCACTTCGTTTGATCCCTGCATTGAAATAACAAATGTCCATTAACGAAGTACAAACCAGTTTTTTATTTAGATTTAATGCCCGCTTTTTGTTAAAATTAAAAACGCCATAAAAAAATAGACTAATAAAGTGCAAGTAATCATATTGCATCCCAATCTTTTGCTTGGCATATGTAACCGCTAGCTTCAATCTTTGGGATTGGTTGCCTGTTATCCGATAACACCCATATTCTTGATTTTGCACCGAGTATCGCCTTGTGCCTATTTTTAAAAAGGGTCTAGCTTCTACCATATATACAATATCTCCGTTTGCATCTTCAATCACCATGCCTACATGAGAATATTTACTCTTCCCCCAAGAAGCAACTGTTTTCGAAAACAATGATGACTTATTTAAAATAAAAATAGCATCACCTTTTTGAAAACGCATTACTCATCCCCCTTAATTGTGATTAGTGATGCAACACAAATAATTAGTTTCTTTAAAATGGGCATTAAAAGTATCAACAAAGTCATTTTTTACTATGTAAAACTTCGTTCTATTAAACAATTTCATCACGGCGTAGCGGATGAGCTCTTACCGCCGAAATATTCAACCTCATTGCATCCCGGAATATCTTCCAAGGATTCATCGAAAAAGAAGCTGCAGCATAACTGAAGCACGGTATCGATTTGTTCGAGATGAAATAAATGATCGGAGTTCTTGATCGTCGTGTACGCGGCGTTCTTGAACGTAGCGGCAATCTCTTTACAATATGCCGGTTTGGTAAAAACGTCATATTCGCCGGTGAACACCAATGCGGGCATACCGGGCGAATGGTCCGTATTTAACGGACTATGCCGAAACAATCGCCGCGTATTCCCGATATACCTGTCGATTTGATCGGAATTTAAATTCATCAGCTGTTTTCTGAATAATTTCAAGACAAAATTTCTTTTGTTGATCTCTTTAAGTGGATCCACGCAAAGCATGCCGTTAATGATAACTGAGGCGAATTCGTCCATGCGGTTCTCTCTTAGCAGCGCAAACGTAGGGATGACATCCGAGACCAAGTCATCGGGAAACTCGCGCATGATTCCTGCAAGCAGTAGATGAGATACGCGATGAGGATGACGTTTGGCATATTCATAAGCGATCGGAGTTCCATAGGATGCCGATAGCAGATTTACTTTCGGAATGGTATAGTGGTTCAACACCTTGTCGACGCTTTCTACCATAAAATCGAAACCATACTCCTCGGGAAGGACGTCGGAATTCCCGCCGCCGGGCAAATCCACTAAGATCAAGGTAGTTTTGTCTTTAAAAAACTCAACGAACTTAATCCAGGAATCCATGGTCTGAAAAGCTCCGCCCAGAAAGAAAATAGGATCTATAAGTTCTTTATCGCATTTGATCATTCGTGCAAAATATCGATATCCGTGCATGACAAGCTCGATCTCTTGGTGCTGCGCTGTTTCCTTCAATCGCATCACGGCTCCAATTCGAAATGAGTAGGGCTCTAATCAGTAATACATATTCGAGGGATATTGTCCCTTATTCATTGACAATGCACGACAAACCTATATAAGTAAACATGGGTTGTCCGAAATGCTTTTATACTTCCAATTTGACCCCCCTTTTTTTCTTCCACTTACCATGAATGGTGTTTATTGGAGTCAGATTTTCGTACTATCCTCCCTTTAGCTTAATGATAAAATCAACATCGGGTATTAACAGAGCCAAAATCAAAAAAGCCTTGCAGGGATGCTTTCCCATACAAGGCTTCTTCGACGTTATCGAACTGTTAAGGTATTAAAGATATCTGATACTCCTCTCGTCTCCAACATACATAACCACGTATCAAATAATCAAATTGTCTGTGGTTATACTAACTTTAGCCTTAGGAGGCGATTGACTATGATAAGAGTGCTCAATGTGGATGGCCAAATACTAACCCCATGTTTACTTCACCGGGCTTGGAGGGAAGTTAATCGAGCCCGTGCCGTCTGGATCGACGAGCAGACAATCCAATTACTTTACAACCCATTTTCATTTCGAGACTATAGAAAAGCTGCATTAAAACGGGATCATTACACTTGTTTGTGGTGTGGACGTCCCGCAACGACTGTAGATCATATTGTCCCTTCAAGCAAAGGGGGCTCAGATCTTCCCCAAAACTTACTTGCTTCTTGCATTGAATGCAACACGAAACGAGGAAACCGTTCAGCGTTCTCATATCTTTTAGAAAAAGCACTTTCCGTGCCGAATTCTATAAAGATCTGTTACCGCATCATTAAAGCTAAACATAACCATCGTCGATCGAACTGATGTAAGTATTCTTCACCACCTTGAGGCGGTTTTTATCTTTTGCCTGTTTTCGAGGAATTTATTGTTTAGCGGATCGAAACCTACCTTTCAAATCAAGGCTTTGTTATTCTATAAATTTGATTTTCAACAAAACGAAAAACCGCCTCTTGATAAAGGCGATTAATTGAACTATCGTTCACCGGGAGCTTAACTAATAGCTACCGTGCAAAAATAAATATACACACCCAAAACAAACCTCCAAACAGAACAGAGGRAGCAATAGTAAGTAGTGTACTATTCACTTCATCCTTATTTATCAACGCACGAAGTGTGCTTAGGAATAACAACATAAAGAAAAAAGCCATTAATGCAAATAAAATATCCACGGAATTCCTCCTTTAGTTTTCACCCAAATTTACATATGCCCTTTAGTTGAATAGGCTACCGATAAGCTTACCATTTTTAGTTCTCTACTATGTGAGATTTTCAGGGTAGTTAAACGGTTTAAATTCAAATGTTTCCGCACTTTCCTGAACTAGTAGGCAAAAAGAACGGTTGTGGCCTATGTAAAAGGATGAAAGGTCATATCGATTCCTTGCTGGTTCAAAGGATACCAATACTCGATGGCTCATACGCTTCATGGTCAATTGTATGAATTGCTCAGCTTGCTCTGAGGCTATGATTGTAATATACGCGTAGAGGGAATGGTCTTCTGGCTCATCGAGCGGGCTGACCCCCGCACAAAAGATAGTTAACTACTGCCAAACTAACCCCACCGGCTAATCCCAATATTACTCCTTTTCGCACTCTCTTCTGCATTATATTTCACCTCTCAGATTGCTCTCTACATTAACCACACACAACTCATTGCTAACAAATAATCCCATATATTAAAACGCTTCAAAGACATTGATAGTTGCGTATCACTTCCAAACAGCTCAAAAAAGCGGTAGTTTGAACATATGCTATCACCGCGCTCTACTGCCCGTTACTTTTATGGAAAAAAAAGAGCTGCTTCACTGCAGCTCCTGCGCTATATTATAGTTCCTYGAYAGCTAAAAGAGTGTCTCTTTAGTGTAAGAATCAGATCGCGGTGACTTATGTCTTTTTTCACGTCTGCKTTACCTTTATGTTTAACAACCTGGTTTTGGTAAACATACCTGCACTTTCTAATGTCCGTTTGGACGCCTCATTGTAATACCAGCATCCGCACATCGGTGTTAAATCGCGTTCATAACACCATGCTTTCAATTTCAGAATAATGTTGCGCCCAATGCCTTGTTTTCTATAAGATTCTTTCGTAAACATGCCTATACTCGCCATTCCCGCGAGCATACTACTTTTTTCAAGAACGCCAATACCAAGCAACTCGGGCCCACGATAATATGTGAAGATTTCTCCATTCTCAATCCTTCTTTCATAATGATCGAGGAAATCTCCGCAAATCTGCTGGATTTGTAAATGGTCATTAAGATTAGCAAGAACGAAAATATCACCTTCGAATACCTTATACTCGGGTATACTCACCCGAGTATCTTGAAAAAAATAAGCCTGCTTAGTTATGGTAAAATCCTTATCTAAAGCTAGACTTATGAAAAGTTCATCACAGGTTTTGATAAATTGGCCGAATGAAAAATTGAGTAAGCAGCTGATTGTTGTGAATCGCATAATAACCGACTTCTTCTAATTCATCCATTAACAAATAAAAAGTAGACCCGCGAATATGCTCCTCCAAATAAGAATCAAAAGGTGAAGATAGCGTACGAACATATTCTTGAATGAGATGCTGCACTTCATGCATAATGCATTCCTTAATCAACAACTTGACTACCACCCTTTCACGATAATAAAGAGATCTCATTCACCATACCTTGAACTTGATCTCGAGATCAATGGATAGTATGGCTATAGTTAATTTGGATCTGGTTACCCTTCATTCGTCATGCGATGCAGATTGCCCGTTACTTCAACGGACAACGGCAGCCGATCATGTGYCGGCTGCCGTCATGTAGTGATGGAACTATAGTTCTTCGTTAGTTGAATAAATAGCTTTCAACTAACGAGGAAAATCTTGGTTTCTTATGGATTTTAATAAAACTTACTTACCTGTATTTGCAGTAACTTGTTGAACCTTTTTAGATATTTGCTTGCT
>NZ_JBFUHL010000039.1:0-57074 GCF_056402415.1 Paenibacillus sp. P4_A9 | reverse complement strand
GTTATTTGTACCAATTAAATAAAGTAAGAGTTGTTATTCAACAGTCGGGTACTTCAGTAAACAATAGGGAAACGATAGTTAAATTAACCGCCTTTTCAAAGGACGGTTTTCTTTTGGGGCTAAAAACAACATTAAGATTTAACATAGCCAAAAGAAAAAGCACCCTCTCGGGTGCTTTTAATCTGGATTGATCTTGGTTAAGCCTTCGAGACTAAGCTCTACGCCTTCTCCATTCGCTTGCTCCGGCGGCTTCAGACCCAGCGGCTCATAGTAATGACCGGAATATTGGGTGCCTTGCAGCCACATCGTTTTCTCTCTAACCTGAGCGTAGGCAACCGTTCCTTCCACGCCTTTAATCTGATCCTTCGCATGAGCGAACGTGGCAGAGAACTTATCGATCGCTTTCTTGGCAACATCCTCCTGCCCAAGCATTTCGCCGAACTTCGTCATCACGCCCGACCAGTCATTCCAAACATCCACCTTCACTTCATAGAGAAAAACCGTCGGCACAATCTTAGACAATTGATCCGCCACTTTTTTGTCCGTGGTGGCTCAATGTTGGTAAAGTAAAAGGATTACCCTCAGGTAGCTTGTTCAACCGCCTTCAAGGTAACCCTTTATTATATTACCAAGCTTCAGTATGAGTTATAATAGAAGTAGAAACGAAAAGGGGAAATTAAAGAAGATTCAACACGTTGCTTATAGAGGATAAATGATTATCATTTTATAACATGGTTTTTCTTTTTCGCTTAAACTTTACAGGGGTTTTAACACTTAACAGTCTTGATCTTTGATATACTCCTAGGCGAGGCCTATACAAAATATTAGCCATTTCATCAAGAGTTAACTCTTGACTGTAATTCCGTATGAATTCATCTTCAAAATCCGTGTATGGTGAACGCTTATTATTCAGAGGTGTTCTTTGATACAGCTCTTGATCGAATGCTATTTTTAGAAGCTCACCTAGATTTAAAGTGGTAATTTCTGTCATTTCATCGTGCTTGAGTTTGCCCCAATTTTCTTTAATGAACTTTATTTTATCCATATATTCACCTTTGCCAATTTATCAGATCTTAGAAAGAGTATATCACAACGTTAGTGAACTACATACCACCTTAGAGGTGGGTGCTTCTTGGTATAGCCTAAGATCACACTATGAAACCAACCCTACGAGCTAAACCAGATATAGAAGGAGTATAACAATTTTATGACTCTATCCACCTACGGGAAACAAATCAGGGATTTAAGAAATGCMATACAAATGAGTCAAGCCAAACTAGCAAAAGCAACGGGTATCACTCAGTCCATTATTTCTGCCTGGGAACTCGACAAGAACCAACCAAACGAAGAACAATTTACGTTTATGAAAGAAATCATCGAAGAAACTGAACATAGAGTCAATCAAGGAGAAATGCGATTAAACGAGAAAACATTTGTCCATAAGATGGGTACATCCAAGAAAAAAGTTCCACAAATAACTGATCCTGAAACGTATACACAACTATTCTCCAAAGTAGTAAACCGTCAACCAGCAAGCGAAGAAAATGCTGATTATCTAGCTAGCTTAAAGGAATTAGAGCCATATGTGACAGCAACAGTAGATATTATTCATGATAAACCTAAAGCTATCGCGCTCTTTGCTGGATGTGGTGGATTATCATTAGGTTTTAAAGCAGCAGGGTTTAATTTAGTGGGTCATGTCGAAATTAATGACCATGCCCGCAATGTGTATCAAGCCAATTTCCCAAACAGTACCTGTTTAGGGACTGATGTTACATTGATTACAAACGAAGAAATTAAACAGTGGAAAGAAACTTTCGGGCATGTTCATGTACTATTTGGAGGTCCACCCTGCCAAGGCTTTAGTCTTGCCGGTAAACGGGACCCGGATGATGCAAGAAACGAATTATTTAATGATTATTTAAGAATCGCGCAAATTCTTGAACCAGATTTGTTAGTTTTCGAAAATGTACGCTTAATGACTTCAATGAAAGATCCCAATGGTGCCCTTTTCATTGATCGATTTGTTGAAAATTTAGAGGAAATAGGCTTTCATGTTTCTTACAAAGAATTGAATGCACAAAACTATGGGGTTCCACAGTCTCGCGAACGCGTCATTCTCATCGCCGTTAATAAACATACTGGCATTACAACATTTGAACATCCAATGGCAACTCATCAACACACGCAGCTGCTCTCCTTATTTCCAGAAACTAAGAACCTTGTCACATTTAAAGTCGCTGTAGATGACCTTGAAGAACTTGAGTCTGGTCAAGCTTCCAAAGACGATCCATTACATTTCTCCATCGAGCATCCTAACCATGTCATAACATGGCTCAAAGCTACTCCAGAAGGTTACAGTGCACATGACAATGAAGATCCCGCTTTAAGACCACCGAGTGGTTATAATACAACTTATAAAAGAATCAACTGGGATGAACCTTGCTCTACCATTAGTACGAATTTCAACATGATCTCAGGATGCAGAAATGTTCATCCTACAAATACACGATCTTTTACAATACGCGAAGCAACGAGGTGTCAATCATTTCCAGATAATTTTATTTTCTTTGGTAATTGGACTGAAGTGAGACGAATGATTGGAAATGCAGTCCCCCCATTGTTTGCTAAAGCTATTGCGCAACACGTTTCCAGTCACATTCTTCCCAAACATATTCTTTGTCTCAAATAAAATAAGAGCGGATTGTGAACCTCATTCACAATCCGCTCTTATAACTTCCCCTCTATTGTCGACCCCATGTTCTAGTTTTATTTATTTCCATCTTCATTTCGGCTGCTTTCTCGAGATCGATGTCCAGCTTATTCGCCAGATCGCAGATATTCCAAATCACATCATACAATTCCAAGCCTAAATCCTTTTTAACCTCAGAAATATTTTCTGCTTGAGGGTGATAGGAGATCTTCAGAACTTCCTTCATGACTTCACCAACCTCAGTTACTAGGAATAATGCCCTTTGTTCAATGGATGATTTATCGAAACCTTTGGCTTTACTGAAATGTTCAACGTCTTTCTGTAATTCGGCTAAATGCATAATATCCCCTCACGTTTATCGTATATTTATTGGCTTTATTCGTATAGACAGTTAGTTTCAACAGCTTTACCAACGTATCCAAAATTGATAGGATTGTCAACGATAACATACAAGAACATAACAGAAAGAATAGACCCACTCCTATTCGGATTGGGCCTGTAAGACTTGGTTACCGCGGCTGCTGTTTAGATAACTCTGCCCCAGTTGGATTTTATCTGGGTTAATAACGAAATACAGACTTTGGAAAACAGAACCCTGTGACTCCATTTCCAGCATCATCAAAGCAACCGGATTCTCTTCCTCATAAAACACCACACCTGGCTGTCCGTTCAAAATAGCCATTTTATACGCCAGATGCATATACCGCTTGGCGGAAACTCCAACCAAAAAAGACACCACTCTCTCCCTGCCATAGATCGGATTGATAGCTGTGCGTATCTTCCCGCCCCCATCGGATACTAGTAACGAGGTGTCCGTCAACAACCGAACCAACGTGTACGAGTCCCCGCGCTGAAACGCTGTCACAAACTGTTCAACGAGCGACGCCAGTTGCCCTTGGCTAGTTGATGTTTTTAAGCGATCCGGATCCAGTTTCTTTTTCGCACGACTGTAGATTTTACGGCAGTTGGCCTCTTCTTTCTCCAACAGTTGAGCAATCTCAGTATAAGGATAATCATAAGCCTCCCGCATGACAATAATAGCTCTTTCCACCGGTTCCAACTGCTCAAGCATGATCATAAAAGCATAAGATAACGATTCACGGTGCTCCGCCAACTGATGCGGCTGCTGCCAAACCTCACATGTTGGCTCTGGCAGCCAAGTTCCAGGGTATACCTCCCGCTTCTTCCTTGCTGATTGAAGTATGTTCAGGCACCGATTCGTCGTAGCGCGCGTCAGATAAGTCTTCATATGCTCAATCGTATCCAGCTTGTCGTGAACGTCCAAAAACAGTTCCTGAACAACATCTTCGGCATCCGATACCGACCCAAGTATATGGTAAGCCACCGATTTTAGATAAGAATAAAATGTGGTATACACCGTTTGGAAGTCTATTTTCACAATATTCCCCCCTCTAAGTGACAAATGCAAACTCAGTATAGCAATCAAATACTAAATTTTCCAGCTGCGCAAGTTCATTCTCTACAATTTTTCGCAACGATTATTTTTGTCACAAAAAATGACCATCCATTGTCTAAAAGATAATTACCAAAATCAATTTAAACTAAGGTCCTCTCAGATAAACGGCTGTTCTTACTGCATTGACTCCCATACAAGAGACTTAGTGCGGCAATTCATGGTGCTGATTATGGCCATCAAGGCCATGAATAGCTGGAATCGAATTGGAATTGCGACGCGGTTGCTGCCGAATCGGAAATAGAGGCTTGCAAGTTATAAACCATCATTTAGGTAAAAAAAAAGCGCCCGCAAAGGGCGCCAACTTATAACATTTATTGTCTCATCATAGTCTCGTTGTTTGAATTCGATTTGTACGTCATGGGTTTCTTATCTTTACTCAAATCAAAGGATACTTGATCAGAACCATCGATCTTAATTTCAATGCTGAAGTGTGTACTTATGTGTAAAAAAACTTTAAAACTTCTGTAGTTTTTTATGGCATTGATCTACACAATCAACCTTTTATTAGTGAAAATCGCACAGTACCAGTACTGGCTCAATACTCTATCGTAAACACTGGATGCTCCAGGCTATTTACGTAGATCTCGAAGCCTCCTGGTTCAACCGTCCACTGCAAATCGGCATTGAAGTATTTAAGATCTTCCAAGGTAATGGACTGTTCAACCGCAACCGTTCCATGGGCTGGAACCCGAACGACCTGATAGGCTTTCATTTCGCGAGTTGGACGAACCGCCTTAGATATTAAATCCTGGATATACACAATCACAATTTCCGAATAATCATAAGGGCTTGGATTATGCACCGTAAAAGACAACCTTAGATCCTGATCTTCTGAAATCTTACGACCTGATATCGTTAAATCCGAGTACGTCGCTCCCGTGTAGGTCAACCCATGTCCGAAAGGGAACAGCGGTCCGATCTCACAATCTTGATACCTGCTGCTATAACTGGATGCATTGGCCGGGCGTCCTGAGCTGTACTCGTTGTAGTGAATCGGCGCCTGAGCCGAATAACGCGGGAACGACATCGTCAATTTACCCGTTGGTGTTGCTTGGCCGATAAGAAGTGACGCAATGGCCGCGCCAGCCCGTGTTCCTGGATACCAGCACCACAGCAGAGCTGGGATATCGTCAATAATATCCTGAAGTGCTAACGGCCTGCCTGAAAAGCAGACGCACGCGTAAGGTAGTTTCGTTGTTTTTACAGCTCGAATCAGTCGCTGTTGCTGTTCTAGCAGTTCGATATTGACGCTGCTATGTCCCTCGCCGCTTTGTCCCCAATGTTCCCCGATGGCTACGATGATATAATCGCAACGATCTAGTACATCCTTCGGGCACTCCTCTAGCGTTTCATATGCATTGACCACAAGCGAATCATCCGTCCGCTTCAGTCCCTCCGACAGCGTCACGACATCGTTGAAGCTTCCTTTGCAAGCCCAATTGCCGAGCAGCTCATTCGTGCGAGCAAACGGTCCAACGAGGACGATGTTTTTGTGCTCCTCGCGCAAAGGCAGTCTGTCGTTTTCATTTTTCAACAACACACAGCTTTTGCGGGCCGCTTCTTCTGCAGCCTCCAGCAACTTAGCATTCAAAATAACCGTCGGTTCCAGAGCCTCGTCGGCAAATGGGTTTTCAAAGAGACCCAACTCATTCTTGAGTTGCAACACTTTTAGGACCGCAGCATCTACATCTTTCAGCAATGTCGGCTGCTGCTCGATAATCGCTTCAAAGTTCTCTAAGTATAAAGTAGAGACCATCTCAATATCGACACCTGCGTTTAGGGCCAATTCAGCCGCTTCCTTGCCATCCTGAGCGACACGGTGTTTTCGCAACTCTGTAACAGCGCCCCAATCCGAAATGAGCAAATCGTTGAATTGATACTTTTCTCTCAAAATGTCTTTTAACATCACCCGGCTGGCCGTAACTGGAACACCATTAAACGAATTAAATGAGCTCATGACGAACTTCGGTTGTTCCTTCAGGGCAATCTCATACGGTTTACCAAAGTATTCATAGAATTCCCTCATGGACATATCAACCGCGTTGTAATCTTTTCCGCCAATGCCCGCACCATAAGCGGCAAAGTGCTTCAAGCAAGCTGCAACACCAGCTGGAGAGATTTGTCCTTCTTGAACCTTCTGATACCCCTTAATCATCGCCTTGCCTAGATTACCAGATAACAGATGATCCTCGCCGAACGATTCCATCACTCGCCCCCATCTGGAATCCCGAACAAGGTCCACCATCGGCGAGAAATTAACATGGATACCAGAAGCACGCAACTCGGATGCGGTATCTGCCGCAACTTGTTGCAAAATTTGCTCATCCCACGTACAAGACAGCCCCAAAGGAATCGGGAAAATCGTCTTGTAGCCATGAATCGCGTCATGCATAAAGAGAAGCGGAATTTTCAGCCTGGACTTCTTCAAATATTCGGACTGAATACGATTGGTCATCATCGCGCTGGAAGCACCAATTACACTGCCTATCGTATAGAGAGTCTCACCTTCAAGAATTTCCCGCGAATACTCAGGTCCAGTTTCCACCATTTCCTGATCGACTTTCCCCACGTAGAGCTCACCGGTAATTTGACTGAGCTGCCCGAATTTCTCTTTCAGCGTCATCGACTGAAGGAGCTCTTTCAATTGATTATTATCCATGTTCAAGCCTCTCATTTCGTAGTTGACCGCCAGTTACGCCTCTATTTCCACTCGAGAGCAGGCAGGAGATCCTTCTGCAACTCACACATCTCATCAATCATCGCGCAAGCCTGATAATACGTTGGCGCCTGAGGATCCAACAGAATTGCTTGCAGCAACTTCGTTTTGGACTTTTCAACAAATGCTTCAAGCAGAAGCTTATGAATCGAGCCTTGAATGTGGATCGTTCCGATAACCGCTGTCGGTAGTTCCACTGTCATCGGCTTAAGAGTAATGCCTTGTCCATTGACGATAGCCTGTGTCTCAACAGCCATATCATCAGGAAGACCCTTGATCGCGCCCTTATTCGGCAAATTAACTGCATTGATTTGAATTTCATCGTCAAAGAAAATCGCTTCGATAATCGGAATCGCGTATTCTTGACTGCATTTTACTTTCTCTTTATCAAACGTATAAGCTTGATTAACCCACGTCTCCTGCGTTTGAACAGGCTCGTACAGTCCTCTTTCCAAGCTGTTGCCGTTCGCACAGTAGACGAAATCCGGTGTTCTCGAGTCTTTTTTCCACAACTGCTCGCGCATCGGGTCGTAACGGTATTGCAGCGCCAATCCTGCGTAGAAATCTGTCGCATAGGAGATATATTCTCCGCAGTGATTTGTTCCTGGGTATGGATAGTAGCCGTAAATTTGGTACATTGTTCTGGACAAAGCAATGTGGTCAAACTGTGCCATACGATTGGCCTTTTGCTCTTTTTCACGGAAAAGCGGGTACAGATCTTGGCCAGTCGCTTTATCCCAAATTTTAGTGAAGAAGCCAAAGTGGTTTAAGCCGCCTCCTTCGAAGCCGACTTCTTCCGGTTTCATTTCCAAAAATTCACACAATTGATGAACGCCCATATCCAGACCATGACATAGGCCTACGATCTTAATGGAAGTCAATTTGGAAATGGCTTCTACCAATTTCGCTTCCGGGTTCGTATAATTGATGAACCAGGCGTTCGGACATACTTTTTCCATCATGCGTGCAATTTCAAGCATCGGGCCTAAGTTGCGAAGTGTATGGAACATGGAGCCCGGTCCGCCATTTTCGCCATAAATTTGTTTACTGCCGTAGCGACGAGGGATGTGGAAATCTTGAGACCAATAGAAATATCGATCGACCTCAATCGCAACAATTGTAAAATCAGCATCGCGGAGCGCGTCCTCCAAATCGGTTGTCTGCCAGATGTTTGCCGGATGGGAAAAGGAAGCGAACATTTCTGTCGCATACTTATAAGTTCGGTTCACATTTTCCTCTGCTATATCCATAAGTGCGATATCAAGTTCCACCTCGTTTTTCAACCGTGGTGACAGCACAATATCCTGTAACGCCCCTAGGGCGAATGAAACACTTCCAGCTCCGATTAATGCAATTTTCATCTTTTTCAATCGACTTCATCTCCTTAAATTTTTAGCTGATCTACTCCTTCAAAGCCCCTACCATCACACCAGAAATAATATTCCGTTGGAAAATCATATAAACAATAGCCGTTGGTAAGGCCGAAATCACTGCTGCGGTGGCGATCATCGTGTAATCCATGGTGAATTTCGTTTGGAAATAATTCAATCCTACAGGCAGCGTTCTAAGTAAATCATTCTGAATGAGAATTGTCGGTAGCATGAAGTTATTCCACGCCCCGATCGCTGTGAAAACAATCAGAGAAACGATTGGCGGATAGAGCATCGGCAACAGAATCAAGTACAGATTTTGCAACTCAGTCGTACCATCCATGCGTGCCGACTCTAGCAAGGCATGTGGAATATCTCTCATGAACCCTCTTAATAGAAAAATAGAAAACGGAATGTTCATCGCAATTTGCGGCAATATCAATGCCCAAAGCGTATTCAGCAAACCGACCGATTTTAAATTGTTGAACAATGGGATAATGAGTAAATCCATAGGAACCGTAAGTCCCCAAAGGATGATCAGAAATAAAATCCCTTTGCCTCTAAATTTCATGTGCGCAAACGGATAAGCACCGAGCACTGAAAAGATGACGACAAACACGACAACGATAAGGGTGACAATGACGCTATTTTTAAAATAGCCAACAAAATTCCCCACTTGCCAAATACGTGAATAATTGTCCCAATGCAACATCTCCGGCAGTGCCAATGGACCGTTCGTATAGATTTCAGCCTTGGTTTTCAGCGAAGTAGTCAGCACCAGTAAAAAAGGACTTATCGTTAACAAAGCTGCGCAAGCCATGATGACATAGATGATTGCACGTTGAACGAACGGAAATTTGGTCATAGACTCATTAATCCCTTTCCCTGATAAAAATAATGGTTCTGGAGACGATGAGGATGAACAGTGTCAACATCATAGAAGCCGCAGCCGCGAAGCCCAAACGGTTTACGATAAAGCCTTGGGTATACACGTAATACGAAATAACGTAGGAGCTATATCCTGGTCCGCCCTTCGTTGTAGCCATTACAATATCAAAAACGCTGAAAGAACCGATCGTCATCAAAATAATAATCGTCGTGATCGTCTGACGTAGACCCGGAATCGTTACATGGCGGAATTGCCCCAAGGGCCCGCAGCCGTCAATGTTGGCAGCATCATATAATTGTGAATCCACGTTCTGCAATGCAGCCGTAAAAATCATCGTTGTGTAGCCGTAGCTTCCCCACAAGAAAATCACAAACAGCGCATACATGACAAGGTCTGGATTTCCGAGCCAGCCGGTCATCGGTTTAGCGATTCCTAGCTTGCTTAAAATTTCGGCTAATGGTCCAAAATTCGGATCGTAAATCCATTTCCAAATAACCGCGGCAATAACAGATGAAATGACCTGCGGGAAAAAGAAGGCCAATTGAAACCATTTGGCAAATTTAATCTTCCCTCTTACCAGCAAATTCGCAAAAATAAGCCCCGCCCAAATCGGTATCGTGACTCCACCAACAACCCACATCAAGGTATGCTTAATGGCTTCCCAGAACATCGGTTCACTCGTAAACAGTTGGATGTAATTATTAAGACCCACGAACTTCTTCGGACTAATACCGTCCCAACTCGTCATACTGATGTAAAACGTTTGTATAGCCGGCCAGAGCATGAAATAAATCACCATGGCGAAGGCAGGCAATAGGAACAAATACGCGAGTGGATTGTTCCGATCGAACCTTTTCAGCTTCGATTTACTCTTCTTGAATGGTATGGCTTCTTGCTTCACAAGTATCGCCTCATATTATAGGATGGACGTCCTCCCATCCACTAGGGTTGAAGGACGTCTGTAATTTAAATTTATTATTAACCTTGAGTCGCTTTCACTAACTTGTCGTACTCATTTTTGATTTCAGTCCATGCTTGCTCCGGAGTGCTCTTATGAAGAGACATCAATTGAATCTGTTTGTTTAAAATATCACCTAAGCCCGGAACCGCATTATCAAGGTAGAATCCCATTTGCGTCCCTTCAGTAGACTTGTCGACTTCTTTCTTCAGATCAGAGGCAGTTGCACCGGACAGATCTGCCTTCACCGTAGGAGTAGCTCCGTTTTCATACCAGACTTTGATGGCATTAGGGTTCATAAACGCATCGATGAAATCAAGCGCAGCTTGTTTCTTCGCGTCGCTTAGTTTTGCGTTCAAAGCCCAGCCGCCGTCTGTTGGATTGATGATTGTATGTGTTGTGCTGGTTGCATCAAATTGCGGGAATGCAAAAGCGCCTGTCGGTATTTTTGTACCTTCATACGTGCCGATATCCCAGTTTCCACCTAGAACCATCGCAGACTGGCCTTTTGCATAATAAGTCGGCACCGCATCGCCAGTGATCGATGCATCATCTGGGCGGTAGTATCCTTTATTGCCCCAATCGTTGATTTGGTTCAGTGCGGATACAAACCCTTTTTCAAAAGCAGGTGTCACACCTGTATGGAAATAAAATCGTTTTACATCATCCATTGGAACTTGATTGTAAAGCATTTGGAACAAAGACCACATCTTCGGCGCATTCGACATGCCGCCGTTTTCCATCGGAACGAGACCCGCAGCTTTTACCTTTGCCAAAATGGTGTTGAATTCATCCATTGTTTTTGGAGGTGTTAGCTGTAATTTGTTGAAAATGTCTTTGTTGTAATAAACAACGACAGGAGCTGTCATGAAGGGAATACTGTAATATTTGCCAGGTGTTCTCGCGTTTTGGAAGTCGATCGCGCCGGGCGTTTCTTTATCGATCCAACCGCGGCTCTTTACATCCGCAGAAATATCCATCAAGTAGTTGTTGCTTTGCAGCATTTGCTGCATCATATCATCGACATATACAATATCTTGACCCGAGTTAGAATTAAAGGCCAGTTTCAAATTCTGCGCATAATCAGCCCATGGGCTTGGGTTAAAATTGATCGTTACATTAGGATGTGTTGCATTGAAAACTTTGATCGTCTCACTCATTTCTTTCATGCCGGTTTCATCACTGAAGGTAGAGGTGACAGTCAGACTGACTTTCCCCGAAGAAGCTGCTGCTGTAGGAGCCGCAGTACCTGCTGGTTGCTCTTTCGTGGTGCCTTTGCCACAGCCTACAGTGCTTGTCAGCATGATAGCCGTTAAAAGAAAAATGGAGTAAGATTTCATTTTTTTCATGTTAAAATCCCCTTCGCTTTTACATTTTTATGTTTTGAAAATAAAACGCCAATTTATTACTCGATTAAACTTGCAGCAGCTTCGTCGAGGCAAACATGCAAATTCGGATGCCCCTGTAAAACTGTAACCGGAATTTCATTTGTGATTTCATTGTGCATTGCTTTTCGCATGATCTCTGCCTTTTTCATTCCATCCGCTACGACAATCACGATCTCTGCTTCTAGCAAATGCTTGATACCAAGTGTAATTCCCTGTTGTACATCTCTTTGCTCGGTAAAATATTTAGCCGAAACTTGCTTCGTGACCGCATCCAGGTCGATCACGTGCGTGTACAGATCAAAGCTGATATTCGGCTCATTAAAACCAAGGTGGCCGTTCATACCGACGCCTAGCAGCAAGACGTCGATAGACCCGTTAGCCTGTATGCGAGCGTCCATCTTGTCGCATTCCGCTTGCAGATTCTCGCTTTTGCCATTAAAGAAATGAATGTTTGCTTCCTTGATGCCGCAAATCCTGAAGAAATGTTCATCCAATGTTTGCCGGCAGCTGCCTTCATCTGAACCGTCCAGACCAACCCACTCGTCCAGACTAATGAAATGGCATTGATCGAAATTCACCTTCCCTAGCCGCCAGGCTTCCACCAAGCAAGCAAACGTGCCAAGCGGGGTATTCCCTGCAGCCAAGCATACGAGCGAATCCGGCTTGAGATTTATACTTTGAATAATGAGCTCGGCAGCCTGCCGAGACATTTCATCGTAATCGTGCTTTACGTACGTTTTCATGATTCTCTCCCTTTATAATGTGCCTAATTGTTCAAGAGCAAAAGCTGCAGCGCCTACAGCTCCTGCTTCCTCGCCAAGCGAAGTCAATTCGATTGTTGTCGGGATTGGTGTAAGACTCGCAACCGTGGTGCGGATCAGATCAAGCACCATAGGGAGCGACCTGGAAACACCACCTCCAAGAATAACTTTTTCAGGATTTAGTATACTCACCATATTCGCAATACCGATCGATAAATCTGTAACGAATTCTTGTATAACCTCAATCGCCTTTTGTTCGCCGCGTGCATACATCTCAAACAGTTGATGTGATGTAACACCGTGCTGGGATAGCGCTACGCCAGAAACCTTTTTCTCATACAACCCGAACTCCCCAAAAGCATTCTTCTTGTTCTCGAGAACATCTTTATTCATAACCAGGTAGCCTACTTCTCCTGCCATATAGCCGCTGCCTTGGATCAGGGAACCGTTAGCCACAATTGCACTACCTAAACCGGTTCCAATCGTAATGACTACAAAATCATTCAAGTTCTTTGCTGCACCGACCCAATGTTCCCCTAGAGCCGCACAATTCACATCGTTATTCACAAAAATCGGTTTATCTATAAATTTTTGAATTTCGGTTTTGAAAGGGACGTGATCCCATTTGAAAGCCGGAGCTTCAATGACAATACCTTCTTTGCTGTCCGTAATACCAGGAACCCCAAAGCCAATCGCAGCCACTGAATCCATCGCTACATCAAACTCACGTAAGCTATCCTTAATTTGCATAGAAATCGCTTCAAAATTCCCGGATGCACTCACCTTTTTCTGGTAAACAACATGTCCTTCATGATCTACAATGACAGTAATTATCTTCGTTCCGCCAATGTCGACGCCAACACCATATATTTGCGACATCATTTCATTCTTCTTCATCATAAATCCCTCTGATGTCACCCCCATTGAGATCAATTGCAATGATCGATTCATTTTTAGTTAGTTTGTTCCCAGTGCGTACTAACTAAACCAAATACACTCGATTTTTTATTTATGTCAGTTCCAGAGCAAACTAACATTTTCCTAAAAAATAATAGCCCGCCAAGTGGCGGGCTACCCATTTATATTAAATCCTTCTCCTGATCGAAAGCTTAAGCAATCACACCAAGAACACCTGCCTCTGTACCCATTACTGCGGTTTCCACCGTCGTTGAATCGGAGTTTTCAGCTTGTATCATGTCCAACACGGGACGAAATTAAGCTTCCCAATCTTCGCTGTACAGCAACGGATTGAGCGGGCTGCATGGCGTTTCGCCAGACTTCTGCCCAGGCAAACAGGCCGCTAAATCGTTGCGCCGTGCATTGCTGTCCGGCTCTACGATGACCGCATCGTCTGCCACATAGATAACGGTCATCACTTTCCGCATCGTATCCGTAGGATTGCCCGGCGCGCTGTGCAAGGTCCATCCGGCATGGAAAGTGGCGTCGCCGGCAGCCATGGCGCCGTACGTCACTTTCTCGAACCCTTTGCTCTCTATGTATTCCGCCATTGTGCGGTGTGACTCATCGGAAATCACCAATTTGCTGATATACCCCATCTTTTGGGACTCCGAAGCGAACATCATCGATCCGATTTGCTCGGAAATCGGTACAAGAGGCATCCACATCGTTATCATTTTATCTGAATTGAAAGGCCAGTAAATTTGATCTTGGTGCCATGGAGTATGGCCCCCGCCCGGCTCTTTGAACAGTGCTTGGTCATGATAGAGGCGGACAGCTTTGACTCCCATCAATTGTGCCGCAATTTTGGCGAACCGTTTGGCCGTTACGAACCGTTTAATTTGCTCACTTTTCACCCATAGGTTTCCAATTTGAATAAACGCTTTGCCGTAGGTATCGCGTTCCTCTATAGACTTGTCATGATAGTTCAATTCTTTGACCCAATGGGTAATGATAGGCTCATATACCGCGATTTCCTCAGATTTCGCTGCATTACGGACCATGACATGCCCGTTTTTCCGATATCCTGCAATTTGGTTGGCCGTGAGTTCATAGGTGGAGTCCAAATCCGGTAATTCATTCACTTGTTCTTCCATATTCATCATTAAGTCTCCTCATACTAATATATTCGAGTCGTATCACAGATTCTTCGAAGATGCATTCAATTAGCGTTTCTCGTTAGCTTTGTTTGCATACATTATACAGAAATGCTCCTTCGGAATTAACTTTTCCAAAAGTCCACTTGAATCATTTTATTTATTTTTCTAATCTGCTTAATTCTATTCCAATGGTGGTCAAATAAATCCCCCTTTTCCCGCGCGGGCGAACCCTTGAGAGGGTTCTTCCTATACAAAAGAAAAAAAGCACCCTCAGCGGGTGCTTCTTCTTTCTGTATGGAGGTGAGGGGAGTCGAACCCCTGTCCGAAAATATTGCCACACAGGCATCTACGGGTGTAGTCACAGTTTTGATGTCACCCGAGCATCGCCCCGTAACCGGCTATGCGTTGGGTCAGCCTGATTGTCTTCCTACGTCCGACCCCAGGCGGAGACCAAACGTCGTATCCCACTATAGTTGAGCCCCTATCCCAGTCACATGGGCGATGCTGAGTAGAAGCACGCTAACAGGTTATTAAGCTGCTAAAGCGTAGTTGTTTTGTGTTTTGCCATTTAATAGGCTTTAGCGTTTTAAAGTGGACGCGGCCCCACTACCCGCAACCCGCGCTCAAACTATCCCCGTCGAATCCAAGAACACCCCCGGATTGCCTTCGAAACCGCCATAGACGGTGAAGGTTAAAAGGACAAGCTGTAGAGCCAAGTTACACTTGAAATCTCTTCGTTACAATTACTAGTATACCATAAGTACGAAAAATATGAACCCTAGGTTCATGGAAGACAAGGTGTTACCTTCCAATACTACCAGCTATCTAGCAATCTTCTGCTTCTCACGCAATGCGCGTTGAATATCGCGTTGTGCGTCTTTCTTCGCAGCGGACTCACGCTTGTCGTATTGCTTCTTCCCTTTACCAATACCAATGAGCAGCTTGGCGTAACCGTTACGGATGTACACCTTCAAAGGAACGACGGTGTAACCTTCTTGCTTCGCTTGGCCAAGTATTTTGGCGATTTGCACCTTTTTCAAAAGCAGTTTTCGCGTCCGAGTTGGATCCTCCGGATTGCTGCGATTGCCTTGATCGAAAGGGCTAATATGCATATTGTGTACAAAAGCTTCGCCATTCCTAATCGTCGAAAAGCTGTCGCCAATGTTGGCTTTACCTGCCCGTAAGGATTTGATCTCCGTGCCGGTCAGGACAAGACCGCATTCATAAGTATCTTCAATAAAATAGTCGTGTGAAGCCTTTTTGTTCTGGGCGAGTAGTTTGCCATCAGCCTTTTTAGTTGCCACGTGAGATCCTCCTCCCGCACGCTAAAATGCAGGTAAATCTTGCTACAATGTGCAACCTATTGTAGCAAGATCATGCCCGAAAAGCAAGAACCGGCGACTATCTCCGCCGCTTCTTGCTACCATCGCCGTCGTCACTCCGACGACGGCCGCCCTTGGCGAGCGCGTTGACGCCGCTCGCCCAATCACTGCCGCTACTGCGCTCGCCAGTAGCTCCGCCACCGCCCGCTTGGGCTTCGCCGCCAAGCGAAACGCCGCGCTTGCCTTCGCCATCGCGGCCAACCCCGCTGTCAGTCCGCCCTGCGCCGACTGCCTGCAACCGCTGGCTCAAGCTGCCGCCTTCGCCAATCTTACCGCCTCTGCCGCCACGTTTGTCACTCCAAGGCGTGCTTCCACCTTTGCCGCGGCGCGACCTTCCTTCACCTGCCGCATTCCCTTGGAAACTGCCCCCATTGCCCGCTCCAATGCCTGCAATGTTCTCCGATTTTCCATCTCCACTTCCAGTAAAGCCCTCGGCTCTACGTTGTCCTTGTCCTTGCCCTTGACTTTGGCCCTGACCTTGGCCTTGTCCTTGCCCTTGACTTTGGCCCTGACTTTGGCCTTGACCATATCCCTGGCCTTGCCCTCTGCCTCTAGATCTTCTACGACCTTGCTCTGCTCCTTCTGTTCCACCAGCACCCTCAAACTTCCCGCGAGCCGCCATCTCAATCCGACGAGCAGCCCCATTATCGGCACGCCCGCGCTTTTTACCTTGATTTCCTGTTGCTTGATTCCCAGAAGCATCGCTCTTACTCGTGCCCTCGCCTTGACCAACCACAGGCTGTGTCTTCGCAAAGCCACCCTTGCCTTTGTAACCGCCCTTGCCCTTTTCTGATCTACCGCCTGTTCCACCTTTACCTGTTTCCGTTCTGCCCCTGCCTCTATCGGTTCCGCCTTTATCCGACTTACCACGGAACCCTTTAAAGTCGCCTGCACCTTTAAATTTCCCACCGCCACCGCGGTTATATCCACCCTCTTTACGAGGCTTCATATCCAGTAATTCAAAATCAATCGTATGCTCATCCATATTCACACGAGCAACTCGTACCTTAATGCTGTCACCAAGTCGATAAATTTTGGAGGTACGTTCACCAATTAAAGCATGCTGCTTCTCATGATGATTATAGTAATCATCGGTTAAATCACTCAAGCGGATTAAACCTTCAACCGTGTTATCCAGCTCGATGAACATCCCAAAGCCCGTAACGCTCGAGATAATACCCTCGAACTCTTCACCGACTTTATCCAGCATATACTGTGCTTTCTTCAAAGCCTCAGTATCACGTTCTGCGTCTACAGCAATGCGCTCCCGCTCGGAGGATTGCTGTGCAATATCATTCATACGCGAAGCTAAATAATCATGGCGCTGATCTGTTAAGGTTCCACCGTTCTCCAGTACTTCACGAATGACACGGTGAATAACCAAATCCGGATAACGACGAATCGGAGACGTAAAATGAGAATAAAACTCCGCCGCTAGGCCGAAATGTCCCAAGCTCTGCGCATCATACTTAGCCTGCTTCATCGAGCGCAGCATCACTTTACTAATCACGGTTTCTTCTGGAGATCCCTTGATATCTTCTAATAACGCCTGCAAGGAACGCGCATGGATCGCTCCGCCCTTACCTCCTCGCATCGCATAGCCGAACGTCGTGACAAACTCCATAAAGTTCATCAGCTTCTCAGGATCCGGATCTTCATGGATCCGATACAAGAACGGCACTTTCAACCATGAGAAATGCTCGGCAACGGTCTCGTTCGCGGCTAGCATGAACTCTTCGATCATCATTTCAGCGACGGAGCGATCTCTTTTGACAATATCGGTAGGCTTACCGTCAGCATCGACAAGGATTTTGGACTCTTCAAAGTCAAAATCAATCGCACCACGCTTCATCCGTCTGGAACGCAGTCTAGCTGCGAGTTCTTCCATCCGTTTAAAGTCTTCCATTAAATACGCATATTTCTCCACGATTTCTGGCTCTGCTTCACCTGTCAGCAGCTTGCGTACATTCGTATAGGTCATCCGTTCACTAGTTTTAATCACACTGGTGAAAATATCATGCTTAACGACCTTCAAATCCTGGTCAAATTCCATCTCACAAGACATCGTCAACCGGTCTACACGAGGGTTCAAGGAACAAATCCCGTTGGATAAACGATGCGGCAGCATCGGTATCACACGATCGGTCAAATACACGGAGCATCCGCGATTGTAGGCCTCAATATCAAGCGCAGTACCTTCCCGCACGTAGTAACTGACATCCGCAATATGCACGCCTAGGCGAACATTCCCATTTTCCAAAAGCTCCACATTAACCGCATCATCCAAATCCTTCGCATCTTCGCCATCGATGGTTACAATGGTTTTCGAACGAAGATCACGACGGCCTTGCCCGATGATTTCTTCTTCCGTAATCGAATCTGGTGCTGCATCAGCTTCCGCCAAAACTTCCGCTTGGAAAGCCTCAGGCAGTTGGTGTTTACGTATAATAGCCAAAATATCTACACCTGGATCATCCTTATGACCAAGGATCTCGATAACTTCACCTTCTGCCGCGGACCGTCCCTCTGGATAGTTCACGATCTTCACAACGACCTTCTGACCCGAGACTGCGCCCATAAAAGCATGCTGCGGGATGAAAATATCCCGAGACACCCGCTTATCATCCGCAATGACGAAGGCATACGTTTCCTGGCTTTGAAAAACACCTACAATTTGCGAATTCGCCCGCGTAATGACCCGTACGACTTCACCTTCCAGACGACCGCCGCCTTGGCTGCGCGCTGTTACTTTCACGAAAACAATATCGCCGTTCATCGCCGTATTCAGGTCGTGCGCATTGATATATACGTCCGGGTGCTCGCGATCTTCAGGAATGAGGAATGCAAAGCCCTTCGCATGAGCCTGCAGCTTGCCTCGCACCAAATTCATCCGTTCCGGAACGCCATAACGATCATTCGGGCTCCTTAGGATCTGACCGCTTTCTTCTAATTGATTGAGCATTTTAATAAAATCTTTAAACTCATTCGCACTTCCAATCCCAAAATGCTTCTCAAGCTCTTTATAGGACATAGGCTTATACGCCTCTTCTTGCATCAAACTAATAATCTCTTTGTCTGTTATCATACTCATATCACCTTCTTGTTGTTGTTGAACTAAGCTTTCTCTATCGCCGTATCCGTTTCCTTCACTCCATAGTATGCCACTTCCAAGGAAACGATAAACCCAGAAATATCAGCATAGACGCGCTCTCTCTCCTGATCCAGCAGTAAACCGTGAGAGGACTCTTCATAATAATGAAGCTGTTTGACCTGCGAACAGGTACGTTCTTGAATAAAGACTGCACTTCGAGGATGAACGACGCCATCCTTCTTTCCTTGTCCTATCCATATAGGGACTTGCACCTGAGGCAGTAATCCGCGTACTACGCAGCGAATCGGCGTCTTGGTATAAGCACATGACTCATCTAACAGTGTGGAGTTCGGTTTAGCTTTTTGGCATAGAATGCCCCATAACAATCACGTTTTTGCATTTCCTTGCAAGCCCGTCAAAACTCTCCAGCACATGCCCATACCAATCCGTCCATCCGGTACGCTTCATATCCTCTGGTTTCGTGCCGTGTCCCACTGCCAACTCCAATACGAAGCACTCGCTTAAAATGAAAAAACAGCAGGAGTATAGTTCCCCTGCTGTTATCGTTCTATGTGTGTTAGCCCTTCACTACGTATGCTACGACAATGGAAAGAATAAAAAATGCAGCAGCAAGCCCCATTGTTGCACGGGACAAAAATAGTTCCAAACCACGAGCTTTTTGTTTACCAAATAAGTGCTCTGCGCCACCGGAGATGGCACCGGACAAGCCTGCGCTTTTCCCTTTTTGTAAAAGGACAATCGCGATTAATCCAACCGAAGCTATGATTAACAAAATTTTCATAAAGATTAACATATTAGCACCCCAATTGCCTATTCTTTGCCTTATACAACTAGCATAAGTATTCTAACATAGTTCGTCCAGGAACACAACCAACAGTCCTAAACGATGCATCCGTCACTAATCGCGATAAGATCCCAACGTAGTAGGTCCACTTGCGCGTCTAGCTCTCTTACTTCGCCCTAAGAAAGCACTCACCGCTTGCTTCGCGCACCAAAGCGCGAATAACGTGAACCCGATCGCCCATACGATCGCAGGCACTCCAGTGTGATTGGCCAAATTACTCGCATCACCTGCGCTCCGGCTGTTTTGCAACGCATATACGATTAGCGAAGCTGGACCAAACACCGACTCCTCCAAGCACAAGAATGCGAGCAGTAGGTAATAGAAGTCGCGCAGCCACTTTGGCGTAAGCGCAAGAACCACAACAGTTAGAATAATAAAACCGACCAAGAACATGACACCATACCCATTACGCACGAATAAAACGAGGGACAGGATCGATAAAGCAGCCGTCACTTGCAAGCCAAGTCGCTGCTTCCCTCTTGCGTAGGCCGAGAACAGAAACCATGCAAACACCGAGGCCGTCATATAGCCCGCCAGTGACACAGGGATGATCGCCCAAGACTTCGTGATCGTTGATAACGTAACACCGCTTTGATTGCTGTACAGCTCGATATACATGACCTTACCTGACAGAGCCAAGGTTGCTGCTGCATGGCCGAACTCATGTACCATCGTGTCGAGGTTCCGGAAAAAGGAAGAAGGGAGCCAGTGCGTGAGCACCGCGGAACCTATTAGAAATAAAATAGTTTTTACCCAGTTGCTCATACAGACGACGCCCCCCTGATTACATAAACGAGCAGGTGACTGAATCACCTGCTCGTTATATTTTTATTCAGTTAAATAGGAAGTAGAATTACTTGAAGTTTCTCAAGTTGTAGAATGCTTTTTTACCAGCGTATTGAGCTACAGTGAACAACTCGTCTTCGATACGAAGAAGTTGGTTGTATTTCGCTACACGGTCCGTACGGGACGGAGCACCTGTTTTGATTTGACCAGCGTTCGTAGCAACCGCGATATCAGCGATTGTGCTGTCCTCGCTCTCACCGGAACGGTGGGAGATAACTGCTGTGTAACCAGCGCGTTTTGCCATTTCGATCGCATCAAAAGTCTCAGTAAGTGTACCGATTTGGTTAACTTTAACCAAGATGGAGTTACCAATGTTTTCTTCGATCCCTCTGGAAAGACGCTCAGTGTTCGTAACGAACAGATCGTCACCAACGAGTTGAACTTTGTTACCCAATTTCTCAGTAAGCAATTTCCAACCTTCCCAATCGTCTTCGGAACAACCGTCTTCAACTGTGATGATTGGGTATTTATCAACCCATGCAGCCAAGAAGTCAACCCACTCAGCGGATGTGAAGGATCTGCCTTCGCCTTCAAGGTGGTATTTACCATCTTTGAAGAACTCAGTGGAAGCAACGTCCATACCCAAGAATACGTCAACACCTGGTTTGTAACCAGCGTTTTCGATTGCTACAAGGATCGTTGTGATTGCTTCTTCGTTGGATGCGAAGTTAGGAGCGAACCCGCCTTCGTCGCCAACTGCAGTATTAAGGCCTTTTTCTTTCAATACGGATTTCAAGCTATGGAAAATCTCAGCGCCGATGCGAAGAGCTTCTTTGAAAGTTGGAGCGCCAACTGGCAGAACCATGAACTCTTGAACGTCAACGTTGTTGTCGGCATGTGCCCCACCGTTGATGATGTTCATCATTGGAACTGGAAGTGTTTTCGCGTTGAATCCACCAAGGTAAACGTACAATGGCACGTCCAAAGCGTCAGCAGCTGCGCGAGCAACAGCCATGGATACAGCTAGAATCGCGTTAGCGCCTAGTTTAGCTTTGTTAGGTGTACCGTCAAGCTCGATCATTTTGTTGTCGATGCCAACTTGATCAAGAGCGTCTAGACCAATGATTTCTGGAGCGATGATTTCATTTACGTTCTCAACAGCTTTCAGAACGCCTTTACCCAGGTAACGACCTTTATCACCATCACGAAGCTCGACAGCCTCGTATGCGCCTGTGGAAGCGCCTGAAGGGACGATAGCACGGCCGAATGCGCCGGACTCAAGGTATACTTCTACTTCAACAGTTGGATTACCGCGGGAATCCAATACTTCGCGTGCGTAAACATCAGAAATAATTGTCATTGTGAAAAAACACTCCTTCAATAATATAAATTAGTATTTCCACATAAGTAAGTATAAGTTTTCGGTTCCCGAAAACAGCTTACTTATTGGCGATAAAACCTACCTCTAAACGCGGTCGCTCATCTCTGAATGACTTCGATAAAGGTTTTCTCACTTGTTTAAAATTGTTACACCGGTCATTTGCTCCGGTTGCTGTACTTCTAAGAAGTCTAGCATCGTTGGAGCAATATCTGCCAGAATACCGCCATCTCTTAGTGTAACAGATTTGTCCGTCACAATAAAAGGCACCGGATTCGTTGTGTGTGCTGTATTGCGTGAGCCGTCCGCATTCGTAACGACATCGGCATTTCCGTGATCCGCTGTGATGCAGACTACGCCGCCTTTAGCTAGAATAGCTTCGACTACTTTACCAAGACAATCGTCAGTCGCTTCGATCGCTTTCACTGTTGGTTCAAGCAATCCAGAGTGACCTACCATGTCAGGGTTTGCAAAGTTCAAGATGATCACATCATGACGCTCAGCTTCTACTTCTTTAACCACCGCATCCGCTAATTCATAAGCGCTCATTTCCGGTTGCAAATCGTACGTAGCAACCTTCGGTGAAGGAATCAACAAGCGAGTTTCGCCTGGTAATTCAGCATCACGACCACCGCTGAAGAAGAATGTTACGTGCGGATACTTCTCAGTTTCCGCTGCGCGAAGCTGTTTCAGACCATTCTGAGCCAGAACCTCGCCAAGTGTGTTATCGAGATTCTTCGGTTTATACGCTACGAAACCGTCTACGGACTCACTGAACAACGTCAGACATACGTAGTAGAGGTTCTTCGCTACCTTAGGACCGCGATCAAAGCCACGGAAGTCTTCATTCGTGAAGACTTGGGAAAGCTGGATCGCACGGTCAGGGCGGAAGTTAAAAAAGATAACCGCATCGCCTGATTCTACAAGTCCTACCGGCTGACCATCGTTACCAACGATAACCGTTGGCATAACGAACTCGTCGAAGACGGATTTCTCATAGGATTCTACGATCGCTTTCATCGGATCCGTGTAAGTTGGACCATCGCCATACACCATGGCGCGGTAGGATTTCTCCGTACGCTCCCAGCGTTTATCGCGGTCCATCGCATAATAGCGGCCTTGTACGGTCGCAATTTTGCCTACGCCGACTTCCTCGATTTTGTTCAAAAGCTCTTCCATATACCCCTTCGCAGAATCTGGAGCCACGTCGCGGCCGTCCAAGAATGCGTGGATGTAAACTTCGCTGAACTCTTCTTTCTTCGCCAAGTCCAATAGAGCAAATAAATGCTGAATATGACTATGTACACCGCCGTCAGAAAGCAATCCATACAGGTGAAGTTTCTTGCCGTTTTCTTTGGCGTGACGAACAGCGCCTAGAATCGTTTCATTGTCGTAAAATTCACCATCACGAATCGATTTCGAAATCCGTGTCAGATCCTGATACACAGTACGGCCTGCGCCGATGTTCAGGTGTCCTACTTCAGAATTCCCCATCTGACCTTCTGGCAAACCTACAGCCTCACCGCAAGCGGTGAGGGTTGTATGAGGGAACGTCGACCAGTAACGGTCATAGTTCGGCTTTTTGGCATGAGCAACCGCATTCCCCTGCTCTTCCGAGCGGAGTCCGAAGCCATCGAGAATGATGAGTGCTACCGGTTTCGGTCTGGACATGTTACTTCGCCCCCTGGACGAGTTGGATATAGGAAGCGGACTCTAAGCTCGCTCCACCTACAAGTGCGCCGTCGATGTCAGGCTGTGCCATGTACTCAGCAATGTTGTTCGGTTTTACGCTGCCGCCGTATTGGATACGAACTACGTCTGCAACTGCTGTGCCGTAAAGACCGCTCACCAATGTACGGATGTAACCGATCACGTCTTGTGCATCTTCAGCTGTTGAAGATTTACCTGTACCGATTGCCCAGATTGGCTCGTATGCGATAACCACTTGTGCAGCTTGTTCTGCGCTAAGACCAGCGAAAGCCGCTTCTGTTTGTACTTTACAAACTTCTTTCGTTTGACCCGCTTCACGCTCTTCCAACTTCTCGCCTACGCAAAGAATTGGTTTCAAGCCGTGTTTGAAAGCCGCAACGACTTTCTTGTTCACGATTTCGTCGGACTCAGCGAAGTAAGCTCTACGCTCGGAGTGACCGATGATTACATATTCAACGCCAAGATCTTTCAGCATAACGCCGCTGATTTCACCTGTGAATGCGCCGTTATCTTCAAAGTGAAGGTTTTGTGCGCCAACATGTACGTCAGTACCTTTTGTAGCTTCAACCAGTGCTGGCAAGTTTGTAAAAGGGGAACAAATTACGCTCTCCACGCCTTCTACTGTGCTGCCTTTCACTTCGTTCACGAAGCTGATTGCTTCGGAAACGGTTTTGAACATTTTCCAGTTACCCGCGATGATCGGTGTTCTACTCATGGTAAGTCTCCTTTTATGAAAAATAATTTCTTATTTGTCGTTAAGTGCTACTACGCCTGGCAATGCTTTACCTTCCATAAACTCCAAGGAAGCGCCGCCGCCTGTGGACATATGGTTCATTTGCTCAGCTAAGTGGAATTTCTCTGTTGCAGCAGCAGAATCGCCGCCACCGATAACTGTGTAACCCTCAGTCGTTGCACAAGCTTGCGCTACTGCACGTGTTCCGTGGGAGAAAGGCTCGATTTCGAATACGCCCATTGGTCCGTTCCAAACAACCAGTTTGGACTTCGCAATAACGTCTGCGTAAAGTTCACGTGTTTTCGGTCCGATGTCAATGCCTTCCCAATCTGCAGGAATGCTGTCGATGTCTACGATTTGCACGTTAGCATCAGCGCCGAATTTATCAGCAACAACGATATCCACTGGAAGCAGGAAGTTCACACCTTTTTCTTTTGCTTTCGCAATAAAGCTAAGCGCTAAATCAAGCTTCGAATTGTCCAGAAGCGATTTACCGACTTCATAGCCTTGTGCTTTCAAGAATGTATAGGACAGACCGCCACCAATCAGGACGTTATCTGCAATGTTCAGGAGGTTTTCAATGACAGCGATTTTGTCTTTCACTTTGGATCCGCCCACGATGGCTGTGAAAGGACGCTCTGGGTTATTCAGTGCTTTGCCTAGAACATCAAGTTCTTTCTCCATCAAAAGACCCGAAACTGCTGGGATATAAGCTGCAATGCCTGCCGTCGACGCATGTGCACGGTGAGCAGCACCGAAAGCATCATTCACGAACAGATCAGCCAGATCAGCGAAAGCTTTTGCCAACTCAGGATCATTCTTCTCTTCACCTTCGTTGAAACGAACGTTTTCAAGCAAAAGAACGTCGCCATTTTCAAGCGCATCGACTTGTGCTTTCACGATTTCACCAACGGATACATCCGCTTTAATCACGGATTGACCAAGAAGCTCAGCCAATTTTGCAGCAACTGGCGTTAAACGAAGTTCTTCAACCACTTGTCCGTTTGGACGACCAAAATGGGCAGCAAGAATAACTTTAGCACCTTGCTCTACTAAGAATTTTATCGTAGGAAGCGTTTCTCTGATGCGCGTATCATCGGTGATTTGACCGTTTTCTACAGGTACGTTGAAATCAACGCGAACAAATACTCTTTTACCAGCTACTTCAACATCGCGAACACTTTTCTTATTCATTGTAAAAGCCTCCTAAAAGTTTTCGTCAGAAAACTGACTTCGTAAGCACAAGCTTTGGCGTGTATGGTCTTCTTCCAGTTCTATCCTTGTATATGTGTAAATCGCACATAAAGAGGAGAATCGCTTCTCCCCTTCATGTGGTTTTTTATGTGATGATTATGAAATTACAGACCTTTTTTCGCGATGTAAGCTACCAAGTCAACAACGCGGTTGGAGTAACCCCACTCGTTATCGTACCAGGAAACAACTTTCAACATGTTGTCGCCAACTACCATTGTGGACAAAGCGTCGATTGTGGAAGAAGCTGGGTCACCATTGAAGTCGCTGGATACAAGTGCATCTTCTGTGTAGTTCAGAATGCCTTTAAGAGGGCCTTCGGAAGCTTGTTTCAAAGCTGCGTTTACTTCGTCAACAGTTACGTTAACTTTAAGCTCAACAACCAAATCAGTTACGGATACGTTAGGTGTAGGAACACGCATAGCCATACCGTTCAATTTGCCTTTAAGCTCAGGAAGAACTAGACCGATTGCTTTTGCTGCGCCAGTGCTGGAAGGAATGATGTTCTCAGCTGCTGCACGAGCACGACGAAGGTCTTTATGTGGAACGTCAAGAACGGATTGGTCATTTGTGTACGAGTGAACAGTTGTCATCATACCTTTTACGATTCCGAAGCTATCGTTGATAACTTTCGCGAAAGGAGCCAGACAGTTCGTAGTACATGAAGCGTTGGAGATGATTGTGTGTGCAGCTGGATCGTATTTGTCTTCGTTAACACCAAGTACGATTGTGATATCTTCGTCAGAAGCAGGAGCGGAAATGATAACTTTCTTAGCTCCACCTTTCAAGTGAAGGGATGCTTTTTCTTTTGCTGTGAAAATTCCAGTGGACTCGATTACGATTTCAGCGCCTACAGAAGCCCAAGGCAGGTTCCCAGGGTCACGCTCAGCAAAAACCTTGATGGAACGACCGTTAACGATCAATTCGCCTTCGCCAGCTTCAACTGTAGCGTCTAGTTTACCGTGAGTAGTGTCATATTTAAGCAAGTGCGCCAAAGTTTTAACGTCAGTCAAATCATTTACTGCCACGATTTGTACATCATTGCTGTTTAATGCCGCGCGGAATACGTTACGACCAATACGTCCGAAACCGTTAATACCTACTTTTGTTGTCATAGTCAGTTCCTCCTAAGATTACATAAAATATTATATTTCAAAACGCAGCCAAGAAGGCATACGTTATGATGTCAACTTCTTTGTTAAACATGCTTCATAATTTCTAGGGCTGCTGCTTCGTCTGTGACAAGCACATCTTCTTGCCCATGTCGCAGTACAGAAGCGATCGCTTCCCCCTTGCTCTTCCCGCCAGCAACACCAATCACGACCTCAACACGCTGCAGATCTTCCAGCCGTAGTCCGACTGTCGGCATCTTATGAACCACATTTCCTTGGCGGTCAAAATAATACCCGAGCGCCTCAGCAAGTGCCCCATCCGCTCTCAGACTGCCCGTAGTCTCAGCATCTACCTTACGTCTGCGTGCCATGACCATAGCATCTCCGATACCATGGACAACAATGCGACAACTCCGCACTGCGTTCACAACTTCCTGAATCTGCGGATCTTGAATGAGCGATTGATACGCTTCTTCTCCAAGATGATCTGGGACATGCAGCAGTCTGTATTTCCCGCCTGTTTTCTTGGCCATAATGGAAGCAATCGTGTTCGCTTGCATATCTACACTTTCACCAAGTCCACCTCGTGCAGGGACGAACCAACTGCCCTTCATCGAAGAAGATATCGCTAGGTTATTAGCTATCTGCGCCATCGTCGATCCACCGGTTACTGCGATGATATCATCTTTGGCCACATATTTACGTAGGGCGGCCGCACCAGCGCGTCCAAGCTCCTTCTTCGTAAATACAGAAGTGTCAGAATCTCCTGGAACAATGATCACATTTGAAATGTGAAAAGCTTTAGCAATGCTGTCTTCCAAATCCGTCAGGCCAAACGCCATCTTAATGATTGGCTGCATATCCTCCAGCAGCTGACGACCAGACTCGCTGATCTTCATACCGCTTACGTCAGACTCCAGAAGCCCTAGCTCCTTCAGGAAATCCACTTCACCGCGAAGTACACGCTCCGTCATATCGAGTGAGGACGCTAACGTCCTTCGTCCGACAACACCGGAAACTAAGATGTGTTGCAGAATCGAGTAGCGTTTCTTCATGATGTCCATAAGATCAGGCATGAGCTGTTTCTGAATGTCTAGAATCTCTCTCATAGGACGACTCCTAACGCTCCGATCCATCGCAGGACATTTTATGTCCCGGGTATGCATTTTGTGTCCCACCCGGACGAAAAAAAAAGTTCCTTGCTCAATTCATATTTCGTTTCTCATTAACATTTCTTATTATAACCATTTTCTGCGCAACATTCAACATTTGTTCAAACATTTTTCTCTAATTGGGCTTGAAAGGGCTTACCATCTTGCTTTTTCTGGACGGCTGACTTATAATAACCCTTGCTTCTCTTTTTCAAAGCTATGCGCCCGTGGTCCAATGGATATGACGTAGGCCTCCGAAGCCTGAGATAAAGGTTCGATTCCTTTCGGGCGCGTCCACTAAAAACAATAGCTATACTTAGTCAGGAACCCTAAATCAGCTTCGAAGCTGATTTTTTTTTGCGTTTAGTTTGACCTTTCTTGACCTTCAGACGTTTTTTCGTTATCATACTTGTAGATACTGTAAATAGTATGTAACCCAACCCCAAGGAGGTCATTCTCATGAGTTTTATTCCTATGGTCGTCGAACAGGACGCGCGCGGTGAAAGAGGATATGACATCTACTCTCGCTTGCTGAAGGACCGCATTATATTCTTAGGCACGGGTGTCAACGATGTTGTGGCGAATTCCATCATTGCTCAGTTGCTCTTCTTGGCCGCTCAAGATCCTGATAAAGATATCTCGCTTTACATTAACAGCCCAGGCGGCTCGATCACAGCCGGTATGGCCATCTTCGACACGATGCAGTTCATCAAACCGGACGTATCCACGATCTGTGTAGGTATGGCCGCTTCGATGGGCGCCTTCTTGCTCACAGCCGGTGCCAAAGGTAAGCGTTATGCGCTTCCGAACAGCGAAGTCATGATTCACCAACCGCTTGGCGGCGCAGAAGGTCAAGCCTCAGACATCGAAATTCGCGCAAAGCGCATTTTGAAAATGAGAGACAACCTGAACACCATCCTAGCTGAGCGCACAGGACAAACCTTCGAGCGTATCGAGAAGGATACCGACCGCGATAATTTCATGAGCGCTAAGGAAGCAGCCGAATACGGACTCATCGATAAAGTCATCGAGCGCGTCTAATTTTATACAAGAGAAAAACCAGCCGATCTTCAAACGCTCCGGTGAGCGATGAAGATCGGCTGGTTTTTTGTTTTACTTACGTTACTTCTTTTCTTCCAATGGATAGAAAATCAAATCAATCGGAAACGCTGAGCCCGCTGGAGGCGTGAACTCAATATCTAACGCATCTTCTGTACCTGTCGTACGTGCCAGTACTTCCAAGCCATCGAATGCCGTAATGACACCGGAATACGGTACAGGAATGATTTCACCATTGATTTTAAACGGCCCTTTGAACACGCCGCCTCTAGCCATGATCATCACAGCCATTTTGCGCGGCTTATCCGCATGGATTTTATAGACCACGCCATAATTCCCGCCGTTCTCCACATTCATCTTCCGCATCACGTCATAACCTTTGACGAACGGATCCGTCTTATTATCACCGATCGTTAATACGGAGGCTTTCGTGAAGCTCGAGGCATCAACTTTCCACTGAATCTCCGAAACCGGGAAGGTTCCGCGAACATGACCGTTAAAGGAAAGCAAAGGCAATTCTTTCACTGTCGTTGGTGTCAGCATCTTATCCGTTGCGATAAAGGACATTTGTAGCTCACCGTTTGTTTCGACATCATAGAACAAATTAACACCTTGCCCTGGATAGAATTCAGGCAGCTTCGCATACACATAACTTGCGTGAGGCAAAACCGTCATTTCATCTGTGTACACATTATTAAGAAGGAAATCAACCGACGCTTCGCTGCCAATCAAGTTCGCATAAACGGAAGGATAGACTTCACCTTTATTCGTCGTTTTGATCGTAACCGGTTTATCTGTGTTGTTCGTGGCGAAGATCGCCATTGTCATCTTCTTTTGCGTGCCATTAATATGATCCGCGTATAGGCGTGCTTTGCCGTTAATATTGTCCTGATACAAAATACCGCTCGTTGTGAACTCTTCTGGACTGTCGCTCACAAGCAGCGTGCGACCTTGCACTTCTTTTACTTCCTTCGGAAGCATCGGCAATTCATTAAAATGTGACCAAATCGTCGACCAGTTCGTTTTAATGAACCCGCCAACCGGCTTCATATAAATCGGATACTCTACTTCTGATAAGTACGACTCATTAACCACGGTCACGTAGCTTTTGAACAATTTACTCACATGGTTATGTCGATCCTTGACCGTTAAGGTCACCGGATATTGGCCTGGTTTGAAGAAGGCCTCTTGGTTACCTGTCCAATCGTAGGATGCGATACCTTCTGCATCTGGATCATAGCTCAGATCCAAATATTTAACAGGCTCACCAAGTCTGTAGGTAGGCTTCGCAGTAGCAAACTTGGCAACAGGGCGAGAATTACTATCTTGATCAATATAGATGCCCTCAGGCGCTTTAAAATGTACAATCTCTACGCGTCTCAGTTCACTGTTATACGTGTACTTTGCACCCATGTAATCAGCTAACCATGTCAGCTTCACGAGCAACTTACCATTCACGATAGCGGCTACTGAATTAAAGGGTACATCCACCCCATTCGTTGTCACCGTCTTGTGATCGGAATCAAGCACAATGTTGAAGCCTGGAGGTGCCATTTGAATCGTGCGGGATAAATCATTCCACTCCACTTGAAAGCCCAGTGTATCACCTAAGAATTTGGCTGGAACGAAAGTGCTTCCATCAATAATCGTAGATGGGGATTCGAGATGAATTTGCTCCTGATTCACGAATGCTTCTGACTTATCAATATAAAGTAAAATAAAGGACGAGCTTGTTGATACCGCATGTGCGGCTGGTGCTGTAATCGTACTGACTAGAAATACGAGAACGGCCAATAGAGCAATCATTTCTTTCTTTACTACACTCATTTCACTTCGGCTCCTTCTTAAAGCTTGGGATCGGCACGCCACAATGAAATATAAAAAGCCCTATCCATCATGACCACGTTTATTAGACGTAGCCAAGCGAAAAAGGTTGCTTTTTCCACTAATTGTTAACAATTTTGACACTTTTAGACGAATTGCGATTTACTCGATGAGAAAACCTCTATCGAGGCAATTCAAAGATGCGCGACCGCGTTTAGAGAGGAGAGAGACTTTCGTCTCCGACCAAAGATCCCTATAAATGGTTTTATCGCCAAATAGAAAGACGTTTTCGGAAACCGAAAACTTATACTTTCTATTGTGGTAAACTGCAAAAAAGCCCCCTCGAAAGGTGGCTTTTAAAGGATTATTGGTTTTCCAATTCTTCCTTACTGACTAATGTGACTAAAGCGTTTACAGCCTGCTCTGCATCCGAACCTTCTGCACTTATGAAGACTTCGGTCCCTGTGCTGATCGCAAGACTCATAATTCCCATGATGCTTTTCGCATTCACTTTCTTTTCATCCTTCTCAACAAAGATCTCCGATGAAAACTTATTCGCCTCTTGAACAAACAATGCCGCAGGTCTGGCATGAAGTCCTGTTCTCAACTTCACAACGACTGGACGTCTGGACATGGAACTAATTCCCCCTAGTGTGGAGCTTATATGGATTACTATTAATAACAGCGTATACCTTATGTTTTAATATTATAGCATTTTTCCTTCAAGTACACTAGAAAAAATGCGAAAAACTTATACAAGCGTTATGCAGCCCCAACTTATCTACGAATTTCGATGTTTTTCGGCTAATTCGTCTATTTTTCGCAAGCGATGATTCACGCCTGACTTGCTGACACTGCCCGAAAGCATGTCTCCAACTTCCTTTAAATTCAAATCAGGATGCTGAAGTCTTATCTCTGCAACCTCTCTTAGCTTCTCAGGTAAGCTATCGAGACCGATCTCCCGTTGCAGCAATCGAATATTTTCGATTTGTCTTACGGCTGCCCCGATCGTTTTGTTCAAGTTCGCTGTTTCACAGTTCACGATGCGATTCACCGAATTCCGCATATCCTTCATAATCCGGACATCCTCGAAGCGCAGCAGTGCTTGATGAGCCCCAATGATATTCAGAAACTCGATAATTTTCTCACCTTCCTTGATGTACAGCACGAACCCTTTCTTACGTTCAATGAATCTGGCGTTCAAGTCGAACTTGTTCGCAAGCTGTGTTAAGGCTTTACAGTGTTCTTCATAAATCGAAGCGATTTCCAAATGATAGGAAGATCCCTCCGGATTATTGACGGAGCCGCCAGCCATGAAGGCCCCCCGAAGATAAGCGCGCTTGCAGCAATTGCCGCGAATAATGTCCTTATTAATACCCGTCGTGAAAATAAACCCCTCAGAGACGATTTTCAAATCACTGAGTAACTCCTGTACTTGACCGGGAACCCTAACAATGTACACATTATTCTTCTTTAGACGCATTTTCTTACGCACAAGTAACTCCGTGTGTGTATTATACGTCTTCTTGATCAGCGAGTAAATCCGCCGTGCAATAGCTGCGTTCTCCGTGGATACATCCAACACGACACGCTGACTCGTTAACTGAACAGCACCATTCATTCGAATAAGGGCTGATAACTCCGCTTTTTCACAACACGGTTCCGAATCATTGATTAAGGTTAATTCTTTTTTGGTTGTTGCCGCAAAGGACAAGGGACTCACTTCTTCCTTAACAGCCAGCTTTCGACGAGCTGATAGATATGGTCACTCAATTTCTCTGCATCATGACGAAGATAGGTTCGGAATAAAACAAGACGATCTGCTATGACCCGATATCCTCTTTTCGTCACTTCATCCAAATCTAAATGGACCGCTTTCGAACCTTTTTCCGCGTATTTGGCTTGCACCTGCGGTGGAATTTCACCATTATTCACGATCACATAATCAAACAAATGTTGACCTAAGTGATCATAAATCGCATCCAGATGGTCACTGACGGAATAATCATCGGTTTCACCAGGCTGTGTCATAACATTACAGATGAACAATTTTACAGCATGAGACGCAACAATTTCCTTAGCAATTCCTGGAACAAGCAAATTCGGAAGCAAGCTCGTATATAAACTGCCCGGACCGCATAAGATGGCATCTGCCTCGCGTATGGCTTGCACCGCTTCTGTGAGCGGTGTCACACCGGCTGGTTCAATGAATACTTTCTTGATCCGTCCGTCGGCCTTCGGTATTTTGGACTCCCCAACAACTAAAGTCCCGTCCTCCATAATGGCTTTCAACACAATGGCTTGATTCGAAGCCGGAAGTACTCTTCCCCGAACAGCGAATACGCGATTCATTTCTTGTACGGCGGTAACAAAATCACCTGTAATATCTGTCAGTGCCGCTAGTATTAGATTTCCCAGACTGTGTCCAGCTAAACCTGTACCGTTTTGAAATCGATATTGAAGCATTAAAGACAATAATGGCTCGACATCAGCTAACGATGTTAACACATTTCGAATATCGCCCGGAGGGGGCATCTGCAGCTCATTTCGCAAGATGCCGGAACTTCCTCCGTCGTCTGCAACGGTCACGATAGCTGTGATATCAACCGGCTTTTCTTTCAGTCCTCTCAGCATGACCGAGAGCCCTGTTCCACCGCCAATAACGACTATTCTGGGCTTACGTTGTAATTGTCCAAGCTCCATACTTCTTCACCCTCTTAATGACATAGCCGCCTATAATCGGTCCCGTTCGGCATCCCGATGACTAAGACGCACGGTCTCGGTCTCGCTGTTCCCCATGACCTTACCTAGATATTCCGTAATCGCAACCGATCTATGTTTACCTCCTGTACAACCAATGCCAACAACAACCTGGCTCTTGCCTTCCTTCTTATACTGAGGCATTAAGAAATTCAGCATATCCAGAAGCTTCGTCAGGAATTCTTGTGTCTCCGACCACTTCATCACATAATCATAGACATCTGGATCTTGACCTGTTTGCGGACGAAGCTGATCAACATAATGAGGATTTGGCAAGAAACGCACATCAAAGATTAAATCAGCGTCAATAGGGACACCATACTTGAACCCGAAAGAGATGACATTTATAGATATGCGATTCGTTTCTAGATTGGTGAACCGGGAAATAATTCTTTCTTTCAATTGCACTGGCTTCAAGCTGCCGGTATCAATCACCTGCGTGGCCAAGCCTTTGAGTTCTTCAAGCAGCTTGCGTTCAAGACCTATTCCCTCAAGCGGTGCCCCGTCCGGTGCTAATGGATGGCGGCGACGACTCTCCTTGTAACGCTGTACAAGTGTTGCATCCGTAGCATCCAGGAATAGAATTTCATAGCTAAGCGTGTAATTCTCTTGGATGTATCGCAAGGATTCTTGAAGCGCAGTGAAAAACTCACGTCCGCGCAGATCAATAACCAAGGCGACTTTACCGATTTTACCCATCGATTGCACGATTAATTCGGCAAACTTCGGAATCAGGACGGGAGGTAAGTTATCAACGCAGAAGAATCCCAAATCCTCCATGCTTTGAACAGCAATTGTCTTGCCTGCACCCGACATTCCTGTAATGATGACCAGTTTCGGTAAAGGGTGGTTTTCTTCCATGAATGACACCTTCCTTTGGGGTGCTTTCGCAGATCAGCTTCTCTTCTGTTCATCTGCGAACCCGATCTCTAGCCTTCTATCGTAAATTCAATCCTGCAGCTCCAACAACGCCAGCATCGTTGCCAAGTGTCGCAGCAACAATCTCAACACCCTCAGCAGCTGCTTCTGGTGTGAACTTAATGAATGTTTCACGAATCGGTTGGAATAGGATTTCTCCTGCCTTCGATACGCCACCGCCGATAATAAAGCGCTTAGGGTTAATCACAACAGCAAGTGCTGCCATCGAACGTCCGATATAATAAGCCGCACGATTCACGATGCGCAAAGCTACTTCATCTCCGCTCTTCGCATCATCAAACACATGCTTAGCTTCAATTTTCTCATGAAGGGCTAGTGATGTACGCTCACCGCGTTCCACCGCTTCCTTAGCCATACGAACAATACCTGTCGCGGAGGATACCGTTTCAAGACAGCCCATTTGGCCGCATCCGCACTGAATCGCTTCAATGTCAGGAACGATGGACATATGTCCAAGTTCTCCAGCCATACCTGCAGATCCCTGATAAATTTTACCGTTAATGATGATACCGCCGCCAACACCTGTTCCAAGTGTATAGCACACGACGTTTGGAATGCCCGCTCCAGCTCCCGACCAAGCCTCACCTAGTGCAGCTACGTTCGCATCGTTATCAATTTTAACTTGTTTACCCAGAAGTGCTTCAAGTGTCTTCTTCGCAGGAACGTTATGCCATTGAAGGTTCGGAGAGAATTTCACAAAGCCTTTTGGAATATCCATGAACCCAGCCAAACCAGCGCCAATACCTGCTACTTGCTCCCATGAGTAATCAGATTCTTCGACAATTTGACGTACATATTGCGCAATACGTTCAAGTACCGACTGTGCACCTAGTTCTGGTGAAGTAGGACCTTCTAATGTTTTAAGCAGCTTACCTTGCTCGTCACAAATACCTACTTTAATATTCGTACCGCCAAGATCCACACCGATATAAATTTGATTGGACATTTCAAGGTCACCTCATGAATAATCATAAAATTTTCGGAAAATTTCTGGGGTCCCCGCAAAGTAATAGGAATATGCTTCGAAGGCAATCGTCACTTTGTGGGGTTTACTTATGCTCCTGTTCCCACTATAAGACAACCCTGCCGGGAGGTCAAGATTCATCAGCACCCTGTGTAAATGAGAAAACGTGGAAAGCTTAGCCCTCCACGTTAACTGAAATGCCATAATGACTTACAACGAAATACTCCAGTCGTGTACGCTGTTGCCTTCAAGGAACTTCTCTGCTTCCAACGCTGCTGCGCATCCGCTTCCTGCAGCTGTAATGGCTTGACGATACTTCGTATCTTGCACGTCACCACAAGCGAATACGCCCGGGATGTTCGTTTCTGTTGTACCTGGCTTCACAATAATGTAGCCATGCTCATCCGTGTCGATTTGTCCACCGAGGAACTTCGTATTCGGCGTATGACCGATAGCTACGAAGATACCGTCCGTTTCAAGGATTTCATCTGCACCTGTTTGGTTGTTTTTCACTTTAAGGCCCGTAACGCCTTTGTCACCCGCTACAACCTCTAACGGCGTGTTATTCAGCGACCACTTCACCTTCTCGTTTCCACGAGCGCGGTCCTGCATAATTTTGGAGGCACGAAGCTCATCGCGGCGATGAACCAAACGCACTTCTGTAGCGAAGCGAGTAAGGAAGTTCGCCTCTTCCATAGCAGAGTCACCGCCACCAACGACGATAATCTTTTTGCCGCGGAAGAAGAAACCATCACACGTTGCACATGTACTTACACCGCGTCCGATGTTTTCTTTCTCATTCGTGATCCCAAGCAATCTAGCAGAAGCACCTGTTGAAATAATCAGTGTTTCCGTCTCGATTTCACCCAGACCTTCTACTTGCAATTTAAATGGACGGTTCGTTAATTCTACGGAATTGACCCAGCCTGTTTTGAATTCAGCGCCAAAGCGTTCTGCCTGCTTGCGCATGTTTTCCATTAATTCAGGCCCCATAATCCCTTCGGGAAATCCTGGGAAGTTCTCAACTTCGGTAGTCGTGGTTAACTGTCCGCCTGGTTCTGGTCCTTCAATAACAAGTGGGCTTAGGTTCGCACGTGCCAAGTAAATAGCTGCTGTTAGACCGGATGGTCCTGTTCCTACTACGACTGATTTGTACATATGATTTCCCTCCTAGGCGCTTTCCTGAGGAAAGCTCTCTTTAATAATCTCAATTGTTCCGCTTTCATTCACAACGCGGAACAATCATTTTCTTATATATGTATGAAAGCCGAGGCTTTCATGATGCATCAAGCTCGGCTATCAAAGACTCGTAAACTTATTGAAAATCGCATCCATTTTCTCACGCAATCCACAGGTATCGTCGATGAGCTTCACATGCCGACTGACCGTGGAAACCGTGACGCCATAACGTGTAGCGACTTCCTGATAGGAAATCGTACGGCGATGCATTTTGGCAATCAAATACTCTAACGCTGCTGCCCAACCTTCAGGTTTGTGAATCTTAGGAATGTTCGGGTACACCTTCGTCAGAAATTCGACCCACAGAATTTCTAAGTCATACTGTTGAACCATATCGTACCGTTTGTGCATATGCGATAAGGCTGTTTCCATGACTCGCTGCCATGCTGCATCCCATACAGGAAGGTGGGGTGAGTAGGGAGAAGCCTCTACCATGATGTCTTTATTCTCGAGATAGGCAGGAAGGGACTCGCGAATGCCCATACTCCGCAGCACGAAGATGGCAACCTTCTTCAAGTAGTCATCCTCTTTATGATCCAGAATGAAGTCCTGAAGGGCGTCTCTCACTTCGTTGTCCGCAATCAAGCCAAAGGCTTGAATGACTTGAAGCTTCGTCTCTACATCGCCATGTCGCAGAGCCCAGAAGAAGGATGACCGCACAAGCGGGTCTTTCTTCAATTGATCAGGAATCCCTTGCGTCGATTTCTCAAGCGCACGGAACTGCTCCTCAAACGGCAAATGATAGTGGTAGCTCCAAGTAAGCGGAATCGCTGACTTCTCTCTTACACGCAACTGCTCTAAGTAGAACTTGGAAATTTCAGCACCTGGATCCAGCTTTTGAACCTGCTTCCATAGGCGGTGCGCTTCAGCGAAACGACCGATATGGCACGCAGCAACAGCCGCATAATGATACAAACAAGGATCTGTGCCTCCGTCACCGGCCTTCAGCAGACGTTTAAACAAATGGTAGGCTTTCTCATGCTGAGCAAGAATACCCATGGTCGTTGCCAGCTTGAACACATGCTCCTGCTGAAACGGAAACGTCTTACCGAGAAGCGAGGTGAGTTCTGCAAGCTCCTTCTTGTTACCGAAATGCTGATGGAAAATCGCCATATTACAGAGCGCATGCAGATTACCAGGATCGATTACCAGCACTTCTCGGATCGTTTCCATCGCTTTCTCGAACTGTCCCATATAATAATAAGCCAGTGCGAGATTGTTGCGAGCGGCTGTGAAATCAGGCTGTTTCTTCACCAATTTCTCTAGCTGCCTTACGGCTTCAGCAAACTTACCTTCCTCAAGCAACGCACGGGCCTTATCATGCTCGAACAGCCCTTCTCGACTCTTGATGCTAGTGAGAGGGGCGGGACGATCAAGCTCGTAGCTCAGCATTTCCATCATTTCTTCGGATTCGTCCATGAATTGCCCTGTTGGGTCATTCTCCAAATACCGAACCAATGCCTGTTCCGCCTGCTCGAAGTTTTCCATGTTGGCATAGTTGTTTGCCATATAAAAGTGACATTCTGTCATCTCGGGATCAATGGTTTCAAGGATATGCTGCAAAATTTGGTTCGACTCGTCATAATTGCCCACTTCGGAGAGAACACCTGCGAGATTGCAGTGATTCACAGGATTATCCTGTTCATACTCTGCAGCCCGCCGGAAATATTTCAATGCCTTATCATAATGAAACCGATCCAAAGATTGAACCGCTCTCTCGAAAAAGAATGCGGCATCCATGTTAATTGAAATAACTTTTGGTTTTGGCGCTTCGGATATGCGCTTTTTCTTTTCCATAGCAAGACACCTCCGGCAATTTGATTACCATCAAATTATACCATAGATATCCTAGAAGCCAAAAACATTATCCGAAGGTAAGATATGGTGTTATACGCCGCCGTATTTGAATAGGGAGGATAGGGATCCTCCATCAGTAATAATGCGAATCGCATCGGACAACAAAGGCGCTACGGAAAGCACATTAAACTTGTCTGAGTGCCCCTCTGGGATCGCGATGGAATCCGTAATAATAACTTCTTTAATACTTGGGTGATCCAATCGTTGCAACGCTGGGCCAGAAAATACTGGATGCGTAGCACAGATGTAAACATCAAGTGCACCGCGCTCTTTGAGGCTTTCCACGACGTTAACGATCGTTGTACCTGTATCGATCAGATCCTCGATAATAATTGGCGTACGTCCAGCAACATCACCAATCACGTGAGTAATCACCGATTCGTTGTGCTCTGGGCGTTTCTTAATCATCATTGCGAAAGGCGCATCGAGAATGTTAGCCATTTTCTCAGCAGTTGTAGCACGTCCCGCATCTGGAGATACGATGATTGGGTTGGGTAGATTCTTTTTCTTGATGCAATCACTAATCAGATCAAGCGCTGTCAGGTGATCCACTGGAATATTGAAGAAGCCTTGAATCGCTGGAGCATGAAGATCAATCGTAACAACACGAGTTGCGCCTGCTGAAGCGAACAAGTCCGCGACTAATTTAGCTGAAATCGGCTCACGTGGAGCTGCTTTACGTTCTTGACGAGAGTAACCATAGTATGGAATGACAAGGTTGATCGTTTTTGCAGATGCTCTTTTCGCCGCATCCATCATGACCAAAAGTTCCATCATATGCTCATTAATCGGATGGGAGAAGGTTTGTACCAGAAACACGTCACAGTTACGAATCGTTTCTTCGTAAAGGCAATAAATTTCTCCGCTTTTGAAACGCGATAATTTAATTTGTCCTAGCGGCTGGCCGAGCTCTTTACAAATACTTTCCGCAAGCTTCGGATTCGAAGATCCGGAAAAAATTTTAACATTGTCGCTATGCATGGTTAATGGTTACCTCCGAAGGTTCATTAAATAGATTATATAGTCCTACTCATTATACATGATATGTGTCGAATTTAAAAAGTCACAAGATGTCGTTTTCGAGCAGAAAATGTGGCTATTTCGTTAAATCCAATCGCTTTTAATAACTCTCTGGCCTCATCCAAATACTGAGACAACCGTTCCGGCTGATGCGCATCTGATCCAAGCGTCACAGGAATTCCCACCTTATGGCAATATTCCAGCATACGGCGGCTCGGGAACATCTCTTTACACGGATGACGCAGGCCTGAAGCATTCAACTCAATCGCAAGCCCATATTCTTTCACGGTATCCAATGCGGCTTTCTCCAACTCCCACGTATCGCGGTCTGGCACGTATCCAAATCGTTTGATCATATCGATATGACCGATATAATCATACAGTCCGGTTCGGACTGCTTGCTTCACTGCCTCGTAGTATTGGGTATAAGCTGCAAAAATATCCTTACCTTCCCAACCTGCCAGCTGCCTAAAATCAGAAATATCCCACTCTCCTAGGAAATGAACCGAACCGATCACGTAGTCCCATGGGTAGGCGTTAATGATTTTCGCAATTTCCGGCTCATACCCTTCAACATAATCGCCTTCCAGACCGAGACGAATATCAATCTGGTCCTTATATTTCTCTTTGAGCTGAAGACATTCTTCCACATAACGAGGAAGCTCCTCCATCGGCATTGCCATTTCTGGCCAATACGTTTGCGGGTCGACATGCAAAAGCGGCATATGATCAGAAAGCCCCAACTGGGTAAGCCCGATCTCGATGCCGCGTTTGACGTATTCCTCCAGTTCCCCAGAGGCGTGACCGCAGCGCACATGATGTGTATGATAATCAATCAACATCGTGAATTCACTCCAGGTCGTTTACTTTATTTTTTGACGTGCCGATTAGCCAGCTCTTTCATAATATCATCCAATGGCAATTTATTATTACGCAAAAGCACCATCAAGTGAAAAATAAGATCGCTCGCTTCATAACGAAGCTCTTCATTGTCTTTATTTTTAGCTGCAATAATGACTTCTGCTGTTTCTTCGCCAACCTTTTTAAGGATTTTGTCGACCCCTTTTTCGAAAAGGTAAGTCGTGTAGGCACCCTCAGGACGCTCTGCGTCACGGGAAGCTATGACAGCTTCAAGCTCAGCTAAAATGGCAAAACGATCACCAGTCGCCGCAGGTGCAGCTTCTTCTACAGAACCTTCCACCGCGATGTTCGTTGTGAAACAGGTGTACGTACCATTGTGACAAGCAGGCCCCACCTGTTCGACAAGAACAAGAAGCGTATCCGCATCACAGTCGTAGCGAAGTGCTTTTACCTTTTGCGTATGACCGGAAGTTGCCCCTTTATTCCAAAGCTCCCCGCGGGAACGGCTCCAGAACCAAGTGTCCCCCGTTTGAATCGTACGCTGCAAAGACTCGCTGTTCATGTAAGCAAGCATGAGAACCTCTTTACTTACGGCATCCTGCACGATCGCAGGCACTAGTCCTTGCGCATCATATTGAATTTGATCCACTGAAAATGTCATCGAATTTCAACCCCTTTACCTTTCAGGTCCGCCTTGACCCCGTCTATCGTTAACTCTTTATAGTGAAAAATGGTTGCCGCCAGCCCTGCATCGGCCTTACCTTCGGTAAACACATCGTAGAAATGCTCTGCTTTTCCCGCTCCGCCAGAAGCAATCACAGGAATCGTCAGCAGCTCGGATACCGCACGTGTCAGCTTCAAATCAAAGCCATCCTTCGTTCCGTCTGCATCCATGCTCGTTAGCAGGATTTCGCCTGCACCTAGCTCCTCCACGCGTTTTGCCCATTCCAGCGCCTTAATACCAGTTGATTTACGTCCACCATGTGTGAACACTTCCCATTCGCCCCACTCGGGATTGAACTTCGCGTCAATGGCCACCACGATACACTGGGAGCCGAACTTCCGCGCCCCATCCGATACGAGCTGAGGATTAAGCACCGCTGCCGTGTTGATCCCGATTTTGTCTGCACCTGCGCGAAGAAGACGCTTCATGTCATCGACACTCGAAATCCCGCCGCCAACCGTGAAGGGAATCGTAATCTCGCCCGCCGTTTGACGGACAACCTCGACCATCGTCGCGCGCCCTTCAACCGAAGCCGAAATGTCGAGAAACACGAGCTCATCCGCACCTTCTTTATCATAAATCGCCGCAAGCTCTACGGGATCACCGGCATCACGTAAATTCACGAAATTTACGCCCTTCACCACTCGGCCATCCTTGACATCGAGACAAGGGATAATTCTTTTGGCTAACATGCTCAGCACCTCCTTGAGACTGTCCATTACTTATTTACAAAGGGTCAAAAAGTTACCCAACAGCTGCATACCGATATCTCCGCTTTTCTCTGGGTGGAACTGCATGCCGTAGACGTTGTCACGACCTACAATTGCCGTTACCGGTTGATAGTAGTCGGTCACTGCCAACAGATCGCTTTCCCGCTCCGGCTTTACATGATAGGAGTGCACGAAATACACGTGACCTTCTTCAATCCCTTTGAAAATAGGACTCTCACTCATCTTGTAGCTGAGACGATTCCATCCCATATGCGGCACCTTGTAGTCTCCGCGAAAACGCACGACCGATCCTGGCAGAAGGCCAAGCCCCTCATGCTGACCGTGCTCTTCACTGTTGGAGAACAACAGCTGCATGCCTAAGCAGATGCCCATTAGAGGCTTACCAGACGCTGCATACTGCTTCACAACCTCGTCCAGACCTGTTTCACGCAGATGCTCCATCGCATCCCCGAACGCGCCGACACCAGGGAGGATTGCGCCTTCTGCTGCCAGAATTTGCGCCGTATCTCCTGTGACGATCGCTTCATAGCCAAGCCGCTCAACCGCTTTGCTCACGCTATGTAAATTACCCATTCCATAATCAATAATCGCGATCATGCCTACAGCACTCCCTTCGTCGAAGGAACCCCCTGCACACGAGGATCAATCGATGTTGCTTCATCCAGCGCACGTGCTAAAGCTTTAAACACACCTTCAATCATGTGATGCGTGTTCTTCCCGTAATGTACGATAACATGCAAGGTGATACGCGCTTCAAGGGCAAACTTCCAAAGGAATTCATGCACAAGCTGTGTTTCAAAGCTGCCTACATTTGCTGTAGGATACTCTGCACGGTACTCGAAATGCGGACGGTTGCTAATATCAATGACGACTTGAGCTAGTGCTTCGTCCATAGGGACGAATACGCTCGCATAGCGTTTGATGCCTCTTTTGTCGCCGAGCGCTTCACGTAGCGTTTGACCTAGACAAATTCCGATATCCTCTACCGTATGGTGGTCATCGATCTCGATATCGCCTTTGGCATCTACTTTCAAATTGAAGTGACCATGCTTCGTGAACAAATCCAACATATGATTCAGGAAAGGAACATCTGTTTGGATCTCCGAAATACCTGTTCCATCCACTTCAAATTTGAGGGAAATATCGGTTTCATTCGTTTTGCGTGCTACGCTTGCTGAACGTGCTCTAACTTGATCCTGTTCCGCCATCTATGTCAACTTCCCTTCCTTTTTAAGTCGAACCTCAACGGCACGCGCATGGCCTTCCAGCCCTTCATTCCGAGCCAATGTCATGATCATGTCGCCGTTCGCTAGTAATGCTTCCTTGCTATAGTGAATAACGCTTGATTTTTTGAGGAAATCGTCCACATTCAGTGGCGATGAGAATCTCGCTGTACCATTCGTCGGCAGCACATGGTTCGGTCCGGCGAAATAATCGCCGACTGGCTCTGTGCTGTAGGCGCCTAGGAAAATGGCGCCAGCATTTTCAATGCGCGGCAGCCACGTGAACGGATCCTGTACGAGCAGTTCACAGTGCTCAGGCGCCAAGCGATTGATGACGTCCACGCCTTCGTCCAAGCTATCCACAAGGAGTATCGCTCCTTTGGTAGCTGTCGAGACGGCGGCAATGGCTTTTTTCGGCAGCAGATCCAGCTGCCGCCATAGCTCTAGCCGAACCTCTTCGGCTAGTTCGCGGGAAGGTGTCACCAGAATCGACGGTGACATCTCATCATGCTCGGCCTGCGCCAGCAAATCGGCCGCGACGTATTCAGGATCGGCGTGCTCGTCGGCGAGCACGACAATGTCCGTTGGTCCGGCGATCATGTCGATATCGACGACGCCGAACACGAAGCGCTTCGCCAGCGCGACGTAGATGTTGCCCGGGCCGACGATTTTATCGACCGGCGCGATCGATGCTGTCCCGTAGGCCAGCGCGGCAATCGCCTGCGCCCCGCCTACGCGGTAGATCTCTTTCACACCCGCTTCGGCTGCGGCCACGAGGATATGCGGGTTGATGCCTTCTTCGCCCGCGGTGGACGGTGGCGTCACCATCGCGATCTCTGGCACCCCCGCGACGATCGCGGGGATGGCGTTCATGAGCACGGAGGAAGGGTAAGCCGCCTTCCCTCCGGGCACGTACAATCCGACCCGCTTCAGCGGTCGGATGATTTGGCCCAGCAGACTGCCGTCCGGCTGCAGGTCCATCCATGAGTTGCGTTTCTGCTTCTCATGAAACGCACGAATGTTAGCGGCGGCTTGACGCAGCGCCGCTAGGAACGCGGCGTCTACCTGCGCGTACGCCGCTTGGATCTCTTCGTCGCTGACACGAAGCTCAGCGACATCTACGCCGTCAAACTGCTTCGCAAGGCGACGCAGTGCGACATCTCCGTCCTGCCGCACCTCATCGATGATGCGGCGGACGGACTCATTTTGCTCAGGTGAGCCGTATTCGACTTCACGTTTTAACTGAAATTCGGAAGCTGGCATGATCCGCATTTTCATCTTCCCCTCCTCTTTACTAACTAACGCTATAGTTTAACTGTCGGCAATACCGCCTGCAGCATATCACACAACCTTTGGATGGAGTCGTTCTTCATCCGATAACTCACACGATTCGCAATTAAGCGGCTCGTGATTTGAAAAATTTCCTCTTGCTCAACAAGTCCATTTTCTTTTAGCGTTTGGCCTGTTTCTACCATGTCCACGATCCGGTCAGCAAGCCCAATTAGAGGAGCCAACTCGATGGATCCGTTCAGCTTAATCACTTCAACCTGCTGTCCTTGCTCACGGAAATACTGAGACGCTACATTCGGATATTTGGTCGCAACCCGCGGGTTGATCACTTGCTTCCAATCCGGCAGTCCAATCACCGACATGCGACAACGTGCGATCCCAAGATCAAGAAGTTCATATACGTTCCGATTTTCTTCCATCAGAACATCCTTACCTACAACCCCGATATCGGCTACGCCATACTCCACATAGGTCGGAACATCGACCGGCTTAGCCAGAATAAATTCCATTTTCGCCCCTGGCACAGGAATGATTAAACGGCGGCCTTCTTCCAAATCCTCAGGTATAGGCAAGCCCGCTTTCGTGAACAGCTTTGCTGCTTGTTTATAGATACGGCCTTTCGGCATCGCTACTTTAAGAATGTCATCCACCGTTCCAACCTCCTCCAAACTTCCCTCATCTAGCTGAGAGGCTTATTCCGTTATCAACTTGATTACTTCGTCATATCCCGCTCTATCGAGATCATTGATCTGAGCTTTCGTTATTAGCTGTGTGATGACCGCACGCGCTTCATCCGCACTTCTCTTAGCTTTCGCCAGCTGCAACGCCTCTTCACGATGCTCTGCATCGTAAGCAATTAGCACGCGACTCGGGTGTTTCACCTGCTCCTTGCCTGTTACTTCAAGAATACGATTCGTTTTGAGCGCAAAGCCTGTAGCTGGAGCTGGTCGTCCAAATTGGCTCAATAAGTTATCGTACCGGCCACCACTGCAAACAGGGAAGCCCAAATCAGCCGCATACCCTTCGAACGTCATACCTGTATAGTAGGAGAAATCTCCAATCATCGTTAAATCAATCACCACATGCTCACTAACGCCATATGCTTTCAGCACATCCCACACTTCACATAAATGTCGAATCGCGTCTTGGGCGATTGGATGCTGGGAGACCATGCGAGCCTGCTCACAAATCTCGTCGCCGCCACGAAGCCTTAGTACGCCATTCAATTCACGCTCTACGTCTGGAGTAAGAGATAGTGACTTAATCGCTTCCCGATATCCAACGTAATCCCGACTAAGTAGATGCTCTTTCAGAGAAAGTTGTGCATCTGTGCGTCCGTCCAGTGTTTCTTGGAACAATCCGTTCAGAAAACCAACGTGGCCGAGGGCAATCTTAAATTTCTCAACGCCCGCTGCTTGGAGCGACGCAATCGCAAGCGCTACAACCTCTGCATCGGCTTCGGATGAAGCATCGCCAATCAGTTCCACGCCTGTTTGAAAGAACTCTGAATCTCTGCCCGCTTCTTCTTCAATCGATCGAAAAACATTCGAATGATAAGAAAGACGCAGAGGAAACGCTTGTTCCTTTAAAAGCGAAGATGCTACACGCGCGATAGGTGCTGTAAGCTCAGATCGAAGTACGAGTGTTTTCCCTTTGCGATCTAGCAGCTTGAATAGCTTCTTGTCTTCAGTGGAGCTTGCAACGCCAACTGTATCGTAATATTCAAGTGTAGGTGTAATGATCTGGTTATAACCCCAGCGCTCCATACAGGCCAACACACGGAATTCTATATTTCTGAGCTTCGTCACCGCTTCTGGTAAATAATCTTTTGCACCTAACGGCTTTTCAAATACTTTTGGCTTCGACACCGTCTCACCTCAATAAGTAGGAGTATAATTTGTTATCATTCATTTATCGTTTTTTACTTTAATGCATTAACGTGCTACCATACTACCAAAATAAAGAATGTACGGCTATTTTAACACGTATCCTAAGGACCGTCAATCCATCTCCGCCCTGTTCGGCGCCTCATTTATAGGATCATATTTGACACAACTGATTATGAAATTCGTATTAAGAATGGCATATAAACCCATATGACGTCAACTCTGATCGAAAAAGTGAAAAAGGCATGCTGTCGCGGCAGCATGCCCTCTTCGGATGAATATCCATAACTAGTCTTCTTCTACTTGCCCGTTCGGTGTTTTACCACCATTCGGCGCTTGACTTCCATTTAGCCCATTACCGTTACCTGAACCCATCTTATTTACCTTGGTAGTGCTACGCACTACCCGAACGAATAATCTTCATTGGATTGCCCGCCACAAAGCTGTGCGCCGCCACATCCTTATGAACTACGGACCCCGCGCCAATAATTGCATTATCTCCAATTGTCACACCTGGCAGAATAGTCGTGTTAGCCCCGACCATCACATGAGATCCAATCCGCACGTCCCCTAGACGGTATTCTTTCGTCAAATACTCATGCGCGAGTATCGTCGTGTTATAACCAATAATCGTATTGCTTCCAATATGAATCCTCTCTGGAAAAAACACATCCACCATCACCATCAAAGCAAAAGCGGAGTGCTCACCAACCGTCATTCCTAAAACACGTCGATAAATCCAATTTTTCAACCGCAAGGAAGGCGAATATCTCGTGATTTGGATAAAAACGAAATTTCGCATGGCCTTCCATTTACTCACAGTCTGGTAGATTTGCCATAGCGCGTTCGGTCCGTCTACTGGATACTTCTCTGTCTGCCTCAATCAGCCTTCACATCCGACGATATCCCAACTAGCGGCAACAGGTCAATCATATCATCAACAATGTGATCAGGTTTGTACTGTTCTAAATAGGAGCGCCCTTTCCAGGACCAGGATACGCCGACGGATGTAACTCCTGCATTTTGAGCAGCTTCAATATCATAGTGGCTATCGCCCACCATCATCGCTTCTTCAGCCGAGCTTCCTAGCTCTTTCAACGCTGCGATAATGCCCTCAGGACTCGGTTTCGGTTCCTTTACATCATCCACTGTCACAATAGCGCTGACATAAGAATCTAACCCACAAAGCTTGAGACCCATCAACGTAGTCAATCTGATTTTGCTAGTAACGATGCCGATTTTGACACCCTGTTCGTGAAGCTTCGCCATTACCGTACGCACGTTGGGAAATTCCTTCACAAGCTCATCATGTTTAGATAAGTTAAACGTACGATACTTATTAATGATCGCTTCAACTTCATTCTTGCCCGTAAAAAATACCATTTGCTCCACTAACGGACGCCCCATATTGGGGATAATGTGCTCCCGACTAACAGGTTCCGGCGTTTCGCCTTCCAAGCTATGCAAGAACGATTGCACAATCAACTCATTCGTATCTACAATCGTGCCATCTAAATCAAATAGTACCGTTCGAATCATAGTTGACTCCTTTATCTGTCTCTTCCTCTTTGACTACCTTGTTTTTCTCAATTGCCAGCTTGGAAACAATCGGATCCGCATACCGCGTATTGGCGTAACCTTTTTTCCTTCTAATGATAATCATGATCACGGCCGCAATGACAATCAGCAGCGCAAGCAGTTGGGAGAACCGAATGTTCCCTCCATATGTAAGGACGCCAGGTTCAAACACAATTTTCATAGGTGACCATAACGCATTCATCAATGAAGCTAACCACGCTGGCCCCGAGATATCCAAGCTGTCGGTCCGAATCCCTTCAATGAAGAAGCGTCCAATGGAATACCAGATGAAATAACCTAGAAATAACTCGCCTGCCCGCATGAACGGTCTACGACGAAGCCATAACAAGAGCAGCAGCCCTACAAAGCTCCATACAGATTCATACAGAAACGCAGGGTGGTAGAACGTGCCTTCGATGTTCATTTGATTCACGATAAAATTCGGCAAATGCAGACTATCTCTCAAAAATGACTCCTCTACCGGGCCCCCATGAGCTTCCTGATTCATGAAATTGCCCCAACGGCCGATCGCTTGTCCGACAATTAGACCCGGTGCAAGAATATCAGCTATACGAAAGAAGTTGTATCCCTTAGCACGAATGTAGAATGATGTTCCGATAATCGCTCCGATTAACGCGCCGTATATCGCAATCCCACCGTGCCATATCATGAATACTTCCCATAAATTATCCTTATAATCAGCCCATTGGAAGGCAACATAATATATTCTTGCACCAATAATGGCAGAAGGAACCCCAATTAACAATAAATCCATGAAGAAGTCAGGCACGATCTTGAATCGCTTTCCTTCTCTGATTGCCAGCATTAAACCAATTAAAGCTGCTGTTCCTAAAATAATGCCATACCATCGGACATGAATCGGCCCTAGGGAAAACGCAACACTTTCTAACATGGTTTCACTCCTTCATTTATGTGAGCTTTTCACAGCTATGAGAAAACCTTTATCGAGGCCATTCATGAATGAGCGACCGCGTTTAAAGGTTGGTTTTATCGCCCATAGAAAAGCAGTTTTCGGGAACCGAAAACTTATACTTTCCTATGTGGTCAATCAAAATCCTCAAAATCTTCATTTAACGATTCCGTTAACTTATTCGTAAACTGAAGCGCCGCGTTGTAACCCATCCGCTTTAAGCGATAATTCATCGCCGCAACCTCAACAATGACTGCCAAGTTTCGGCCTGGTCTTACAGGTATCGTAACGAGCGGCAAATCGGTATCGATAATCCGTGTTAGCTCCTCATCTAAGCCTAAACGATCATATTGCTTCTCTTGCTGCCAATTTTCCAACTTAACGACAACTGAAATTTTCTTCACATTACGGATCGCGCCCGCGCCGAATAACGTCATGACATTAATGATACCGACGCCGCGAATTTCAAGCAAATGACGAATCAACTCTGGCGCATTACCAGTCAGTACTTTATCTCCATTTTGTCTGATTTCTACCGCGTCATCCGCGATGAGTCGGTGCCCTCTTTTCACAAGCTCAAGCGCAGTTTCACTTTTCCCAATCCCGCTGCTTCCGGTAATCAACATACCTACCCCGTACACATCAACAAGGACACCATGAATGGTTGTGCTAGGAGCAAGCTTGTTTTCGAGAAAGCCCGTTAATCGGCTTGCAAAAATCGTCGTCGACAACTGTGTTCTAAGCACCGGCAAGTCGCGTTTAGTTGCCTCTTCAAGCAGTTCAACGGGAACTTCTAGTCCTCGCGTTACAATAATACATGGCGTTTCCTCAGGGGCACATAACTGCTCAACCCGATTTCTCCGAACGCCAGTCGTCAACATTTCTATAAACGTAATTTCTGTTTTCCCCAGCATCTGAATACGCTCTTTGGGATGGTAATTGAAATATCCAGCCATCTCAAGACCAGGGCGATACAAATCACCCGTTGTAATAGGACGCTTCAGCCCGCCCTCACCTGCTAACACTTCCATATGTAGCTGTTCCATCATTTCGGAAACCTTTACTTTTTTGGCCATTGTCCTAACTCCTTCGAATTTGCTTATGTACCATGTGCTTATCATGTTGCACGCAGGTTTCCAATAGTTTCATCGTAATAGAATACCTAGTTGAAATCAACTACTGTGTTTGTGAGGCTCAAAATAAACAAAAAGACCAGCCGATAACGGCTGGCCTTTCAGTACAATCCTATAGGTTAGGGTTAACCAAAATGGAAAGTGTTGATTCTTTATCGAAGAAATGAACTTTGTTCATATCAAGTGCCAATTTAACATTTGTACCTTCTTTGATTCCAGAACGACCGTCAACACGTGCGATTACTGTGTTAGCGCCGATACCGTTCAAGTACAAGTACATTTCGTGACCCAAGTTCTCAGTCAATTCAACATTAACATTGAATACTGTTTTCGGGGAAGCTTCCAAGAATACTGGCTCTTCGTGAATATCTTCTGGACGAACTCCCAGAATCACTTCTTTGCCAACAAATCCTTTATCTTTAAGAACTTGTGCTTTACCAGCTGGAACTTCTACATTAACAGTACCTGCTTTGAAGAATATGCCGCCACCTTCAGATGTCAATGTTCCGGACATGAAATTCATAGATGGGGATCCAATGAAGCCTGCAACGAACATATTAACAGGGAAGTTGTAGATTTCTTCTGGTGTAGCAGCTTGTTGAATAATACCTTTATCCATAACAACGATACGATCGCCCATTGTCATTGCTTCGATTTGGTCATGCGTTACGTAGATTGTAGTAACACCAAGACGTTTTGTAAGCTTTGTGATTTCCGCACGCATTTGTACACGAAGTTTCGCATCCAAGTTGGAAAGCGGCTCATCCATTAAGAATACTTGTGGCTCACGAACGATCGCACGGCCCAAGGCAACACGTTGACGTTGACCACCGGAAAGTGCTTTTGGCTTACGGTCAAGCAAGTGAACGATATCTAGAATTTTCGCTGCTTCGCGAACGCGAGCATCGATATCAGCTTTTTTGAATTTACGAAGTTTCAATCCGAATGCCATGTTTTGATAAACAGTCATATGCGGATAAAGAGCGTAGGATTGGAATACCATCGCGATATCGCGATCTTTTGGAGCTACGTCATTTACAAGGCGGTCTCCGATGTAAAGTTCACCTTCAGTTATTTCCTCAAGTCCTGCGATCATACGAAGTGTTGTGGATTTTCCGCAACCGGATGCACCAACAAGTACTACGAATTCTTTGTCAGCAACTTCAAGATGGAAATCTTTAACCGTTGATTCTTCTGCACCAGAATATCTTTTAACGATATGATTTAAACGTACGCCTGCCATGATTTCATTCCCCCTACAATTTATCGTTCAAATGCTTTATTTATCATCAACATTTCTATATACACATCTTACCCTACGAACGGCGGACTGACTATGCACAATCCTTACAAAAAAATCACTTTCTTTTCGTTACTTTGTACAATAGCAAGGCCAGACGTACCAAAACCGCATGATTAAACGTCCTAACGTCCAGTCCAGTCTCGTTTTTGAACTTGTCCAACCGATATAACAGTGTATTTCGATGAATATATAGTTTCTTAGCTGTTTCACTAACATTACAGTCTAGTGTAAAGAAGTGCTCCAGCGTCGTTACCGTCTCGCTATCCAGCACATGATCCGTGCCGTGGAGCACCTGCTCCAGGAATTCGGTTTTCTCCTCTTCCTCAATGAGGTGCAGCAGCTTCTCAAGACGAAGCTCCCAACGCAGATGAATAAAGCTGCCTACGTGGAAGGATCGGCCCAGCATGATGGTCTCACGCAGCTTTAGGACGGTGGCGAACATCGACTTCGCCGGCTTCACAGGAAAATCAATGGCTAAGTGGCATTCGCCTACCCATTCATTCGCCAACATCTCATATAAGCCTGAGCCTAGTGCATCAAGCGTTTGCTCAACACTTTCTTCCTCGTCTCCGTCACGTTCCTCGCTGCCGCTAGTAATAAGGACTTCTGGCGCTAAGATCAGCCACTCCTTCTCTAGCAATGGAATCAGAATAATCTCCGCTTCGAAGAACGATTCTAACAGCTTCTTAAGCTCTGTGTAGGAAACCCTTTGATTCTGAGGATAGTCCCCATATAACAGCAGCGGAATTTTAGTTGAATATAAGGACGATTGCGAAGCAAGCGCATCAGGCAACTCCGCGTGGCTAGTACCACGCTCCATTTGCTGGAGCAGCCAATCTCTTAATTGGTTCGACTTTCTTTCATCTTCTGACAGATAAGAGCCGAATTGCTTCTTCTCCAATGTTTGTTTGGATTCAATCGTTAGTTCGACAAGTTTGCGTTCAGATACAGACAGCTTACTCCCATCCATTTGCAAGACACGAACCTCTTTATGTTCCTGGGAAACGAAGAAAAGAACTTCCTGACCCCGGTTAACACTTCGAATGAATCCTCCCAGGCGCTCTCCCTGATCCTCCACAAGCTGGTGCCAATCGGACTCAGGTATCAGGCTTATCTGTATTGGCGACTGTAAAACCGCTTCCAATCGCTCTTTAACATGCTCCCAAATCATCTGCCTTCACTCCTTATTGCCAATAGCATCTTCTATATTTTTCTCTCTATTGTATCATATGTATCCCCACTCCTGTGAATCGCGAGGAACCCTCCTGCGAAATTGGCAAGAGGGTCCTCATTTAAGAAGTTCTATTTGATTACGCGGCGAGCTGTAACGTAGTGATCAGCCCACCAATCTTTATTAATAGACGTGAACTTCACGCCGCCTTCGCCATACGTATGGATCATCATACCATTACCCACATAAATACCGACATGTCCGATGTTTTTGCCTGAATCCACCGTTTTGAAGAAGACCAAATCTCCGGTTTGCAAATTGCTTTTGCTAACGAATGTACCTTCTTTGGCTTGATCACGAGAAACACGCGGCAGCGTAATCCCGTATTCGGCAAACACTGTTTTTGTAAAAGAAGAACAATCCATCGTTTTGGTCTGACCATACTTTGCACCAAAAACATAAGGAGTTCCAAGATATTTCTGAGCTGTTAGGATTAACTCCGCTTTCAAACGATCTTTAGCTGAAAGGAGACTTCTTCCGCCAATAAAGCTACCCTTAAGCTCACTTACATTACGAGTGACGACTTCGTCTTTGCTCTGGGATGCCATGACCATTTTACCTTGGCCCATATAGATCCCAGCAAATGTTGGCTTAGAGCCACTACCAAAGAACAAGACGTCACCTGGCTCTGCTTTATCTATTTTCGTAATTTTCGTTGATTTCATGTTGAATTGCCCAAGTAAGGTTCTAGGTACTGAGTAATTTAATGTTTCATAGACATAGTAGATCAATCCTGATGAATCAAACCCTGCAGATGGTGTTTCATCACTTTTGGAGTAATCGACGCCAACCATTTTTTTAGCCAAAGAAACAGCATCCATATCATCATTTGCCGCGGCATAGGCGGAAACAGCAGTTGTCGCTGATAATGCGATCGTGATCGCAGCGGTAATTCCTAATGTGCGGTGTGCAAGACTCTTTATCATGGTATTTCCTCCTGTATAAGCTCTCTTGGGTGTAATGGGTAAGATGGAAAACCTCTCAGTTACTAGTACAAGATTACCATGGCAATGAAAAGACTTTCATCCCTAAAATATTACCTATCATCCATGACATTGCCAATGGTACCAATTGTTTCATATACCAACCTCATATTCTTCGCGGATTTGGAAATAATTGTAGTAGCACTTTTGATGTTTATTTTCGATAGCTATGGAGGTGACAAGCATGAACGATCATAACCATTATCCAACCTACGATGTCATGAATGAAAACAAGGAATGGGATGCACACACCAGATCCATTGTGAATTCTAGGCTCGTTCGTGAACATGCTTACAGCTATGTAACATTCGTAGAGGCGGAAACGCTTCGGGCATGGTGTTCGCTGCTTATGGACGATCATCGTGGCGAAATCATTCAATACGTCATTAACCATATCGATCAAGTATTATCGGAAAATAGAGGAGAAGGACACCGAAAAGTGGGCACACCACCGATTCGAATACTTTTACGTCAAGGACTTAAAGCGATCGATGAAACGGGATGGTTCGCAAACAGTCAGCCTTTCTTTCAATTAGATGAAACGAACCAACGGAACATTATGCTACAAATCAGCAATGACAGCTATCCACCAACGAGAAATTGGGATGGCATCCCTCAAAAAAGCTTATTTCAGAAGCTTCTTCAGCTCAGTGTCGAAGCCTACTACGCTCATCCGTTGGTTTGGTCGGAAATTGGGTTTGGAGGACCGGCCTATCCTCGTGGATACACACTTAATAGTCCTAACCAATTAGAATCTTGGGAGGCTTCGAAAAGATCATGAAGTGGCGCTATGAAGATGAAACGGTGGATATTGTCATCGTAGGAGCAGGTGCTGCTGGAGGCGTTCTAGCCAAAGAGCTCAGTGAAGCTGGACTCGGAGTCGTTGTGATTGATGCGGGGCCGTGGCGTGAACCTGAGAAGGATTTCGCAAGTGATGAGCTCAGTATGAAGCGTTTAGCATGGGAGGATACACGTCTTACTGATGGTGCACAGCCATTCGTTACAGGAAAGCATCAATCAGGCATGGGGATTGGCGGTGGCACTCAGAACTTTACCGGCATTTTTCTACGATTTCATGAATCTGATTTCAAAACAAAGGCCATTGATGGCGTTGGGGAAGATTGGCCCATTCATTACAAAGACTTGGAGCCCTACTACTCGAGAATAGAAAAAGAAATCTCCGTATCTGGACCGAAGCATTTTCCTTGGGGAAACTTTCAGGGTCCCTATCCATTTCCAGAGCTAGATTCCCTTAGCCCCAATGCTCAGCTTTTTCACAAAGGTTGTAAATCCCTTGGCATTCAATCTGCTCCTACACCTCTAGCTATCCTGTCTAAGCCGTTAGAAGGGCGGTCTGCCTGCACGAACCGGGGGTTCTGCCTTCAGGGGTGTATGCCTAACGCGAAATTTAGCACCTTGATCGTACAAATTCCTAAAGCGGTTCAGGCTGGCGCAGAAATTTTAGCGGATTGCAGAGTCACTCAAATTGAGGTGAATGAGTATGGACATGCTTGCGGGGTTCTATTTGTCCACGAGGGTACTACCTATCGTCAGAAGGCTAAGACAGTCATCCTGGCTGCCCATGTTGTAGAAACACCTCGGTTGCTTCTTCACTCCGGCACACCTCAGTTCCCTGATGGGTTAGCGAATTCCAGCGGATGGGTAGGCAGAGCGATAATGACGCACAGCAGCAACGACGTATACGCCAAGTTCGAAGAGGAGGTCCGCTTGTACAAAGGAACGCCCGTACTGGCCTCCACGCAAGATTTCTATGAAACAGATCCACGCAGAGGCTTTGTCCGCGGCTATACCTTACATGCTCACGGCTCAAGGCCAATCGAGATGGCAGATGGCTTTCGGAAAGCCACTGAAGCACCCCTATGGGGATCGTCATTCAGACAAGCTATGCAGGATTACAACTTCTATGGCCGTCTCAAAATGGTAGGAGAGGTGCTGCCTGCCTGGAACAATCACGTGGCGCTTACTGATGAAAAAGATGAATTTGGCATGCCTGTCGCTTCCTTGACCTTCAATTACTGTGATAACGATCTAAAACTACTTGATCATGCTGTTGAAAATATGAAGCTGATTCTCCGAGCTGCTGGTGGGGAGATCTCATATGTCGTTCCAGATACGCAGCATCTAATGGGTGGGTGCCGTATGGGGAATGATCCTACGACATCAGTAGTTAACTCGTATGGACAAAGTCATGACATCCCTAACTTGTTCATATGCGATGCTAGCTTATTTGTCACCTCTAGTGGAGGCAATCCCACGCTAACTGTAATGGCCCTAGCAGCGCGTACAGCCGACTATATCATTGACCTTGCAAGCTCCTGATTGTTATCCTTACATAATGAGTATTAAAAGGAAGGGGTCTGTGATCCAATGGCCATTGCTGAATTCACCATCATTCCCATCGGAACAGCCACAACAAGCCTTAGCGGCTATGTAGCTGATCTTCATAAAGAATTGGAACGTCATCCCGATATCCGCTTTCAAATGACAGCCATGGGAACCATCCTGGAAGGTCCTTTAGACCGTCTATTCGAGGTCATACGTGCCGTCCACGAGGTACCTTTCTTGAATGGCGCTGTGCGTGTATCCACTTCCATCAAAATCGATGATCGCCGCGACAAGCCCGCCTCCATGGAACAAAAAATGCAGTCTGTCGCAGACAAGCTCTGAACAGTAAAAAAGCATCCTGCAATAGGATGCTTTTTCTTTACCACAATAGAAAACAAAAAAAGACCATACGGTCTTGTACGTTTGCTTATAAAAGTGAGTCATGTAGGATTCGAACCTACGACACCCTGATTAAAAGTCAGGTGCTCTACCAACTGAGCTAATGACTCGTAGGGAAAATGGAGGCTGATGGATTCGAACCACCGAACTCGAAGAGAGCAGATTTACAGTCTGCCGTGTTTAGCCACTTCACTAAGCCTCCAGATACGAGATACCCGTACTGCCAAAGCAATACAACCATCTCAATGGCTTTGGACGGAATCGAACCGCCGACACGAGGATTTTCAGTCCTCTGCTCTACCGACTGAGCTACAAAGCCATATGATTGTTTTATAGCATGTCCTACATTAATTGAAATAAGAAATGGCGGAGCTGACGGGATTCGAACCCGCGGTCTCCTGCGTGACAGGCAGGCATGTTAGGCCACTACACCACAGCTCCATGCTACAAAAAGGTTACCATAAAAATGGTGCCGTCGAGAGGACTTGAACCCCCAACCTACTGATTACAAGTCAGTTGCTCTACCAGTTGAGCTACAACGGCGTAAAGATGGTGGAGGCTGACGGGATCGAACCGCCGACCCTCTGCTTGTAAGGCAGATGCTCTCCCAGCTGAGCTAAGCCTCCATCTGGTGTTTTGGTTTTATGGTAGCGGCAGAGGGGCTCGAACCCCCGACCTTACGGGTATGAACCGTACGCTCTAGCCAGCTGAGCTACGCCGCCACATAAAAGTGTATATATATTTGGAACTGGCGGAGAGAGAGGGATTCGAACCCTCGCACCGCTTACGCAGTCTAACCCCTTAGCAGAGGGTCCCCTTATAGCCACTTGGGTATCTCTCCAAGATATATATACGATTCAGGAATAGTATTCCCTGAAAACTAGATACGAAACTTCAACGTAAAGTAATACTCTTAGGAATTTTGGTTAAGCCCTCGACCGATTAGTATTCGTCAGCTGCATACGTTGCCGCACTTCCACCTCGAACCTATCAACCTCGTCTCGT